>NZ_JBLODY010000001.1:0-157321 GCF_047785625.1 Solidesulfovibrio sp. C21 | reverse complement strand
ATATCGGCTTCCCTCTATTGAAAGTTTTTGAAGGGGGTCCAGGGGGAAACTTTTTTCAAAAAGTTTCCCCCTGGCCGCCGGAGGCATCTCCTCTTTCCCTTCCTACGACGCCCGAAAGGTGTCCGCCGCGATGCCGTACTGCTTGAGCTTGGTGTAGAGCGTGGTGCGGGAGATGTTGAGGATGGAGGAGGTGCGGCGGAAGTTGCCGCCGGTTTCGCGCAAGGTCTCGAGGATCAGGGCTTTTTGGACGCGTTTGAGGGACATGGAGGCTTCGCCGGCCTTGCCGCGCGGCCCGCGGGCCATGTCGGCCCAGATATTCTGGGGCAGGTCGGCGATGTCGATGCAGTCGCTTGGGGCGATGTTGACCAGCCGCTCGATGCAGTTTTCGAGCTCCCGGACATTGCCCGGCCAGGGATAGGCTTCCAGGGCGTCCAGGGCTTCCTGGGAAATGCGGACCTGCTTTTTGCGCAGGGTGGCGGCGAACTTTTCCAGAAAGCCCCGGGCCAGAAGCGCCACGTCGCCCGGGCGCTGGCGCAGGGGGGGAATGCTGATGGTGAGCACATTGAGGCGGTAATAGAGGTCGCCGCGAAAGGCCTTGTCGCGCACGGCCGTGGGCAGGTCCTTGTTGGTGGCGGCGATGATGCGCACGTCGATGCGCTTGGCCTGCTGGCCGCCAAGGCGCGTGACCTCGCTTTCCTGGAGCAGGCGCAAGAGGCTCACCTGGGCTTCGAGGGGCATTTCCCCGATCTCGTCGAGAAAGAGCGTGCCGCCGTCGGCCAGCTCGAACTTGCCGGGGCTGCCTTCCTTGAGCGCTCCGGAGAACGCCCCGGCCACATAGCCGAACAGCTCGCTTTGCACCAGGTTTCGCGGCAACGCGCCGCAGTTGACCACCACGAAGGGGCCCTTGCGCCGGCTGCTGGCGTTGTGGATGGCCTGGGCGAAAAGTTCCTTGCCGGTGCCGGATTCGCCGAGCAAAAGCGTCGTGGCCTCGCTCCCCGAGGCCACGCGGGCCAGCCGCAGGGCCTCGTGCAAGGGCGCGGCGTTGCCCACGATATTTTCGAAGGTATAGACCGCCTTGGCCCCGGCCACCCGGGCGGCGTATTTGCGCATGCGCCGGGCCTCGCGCAGGGTCAGGATCACGCCGAGATCGCCGAAAGGCGCGCAGGAAAGGGCGCACGACAGCCTGCCGGCCTTGAGCTGGAAGGTGATCTCCCGGTCGTAGAAGGGCGTGCGGCAGGTCAGGATGGAATCCAGGACCGCGCTGTCGGCCAGGAAGTTTCGAATGTTGCCGCCGGCCGCCCGGCTGTCGTCCAGGCCGAGCATGTCGCAGGCCTGCCGGTTGATGCTGGCGATGGCCCCGTCGCCGCCGAGCACGACGACGCCGTCGTCGAGCAGTTCCAGGATGACCTTCTGGTTGCGCACCAGGCTTCGCAGCCGCAGGTGCTCTTCGATGGCGTGGGCGGCCGCTTCCACCAGCCCCAGGGTGTGCTGGTGGAAGTTCTCGGTGTTGATCGCCAGATTGAGCGCCCCGATGAGTTCTCCGACAACGCCCCGGATGGGCGCGGCGGCGCAGCTTAAGTAATGCAGCGAGGCGTTGTAGTGCTCCGAGGCGATGACGTGGACGGGCTTTTTTTCGATGATGCAAAGGCCCATGCCGTTGGTGCCGATGGTTTTCTCGTCGCAGCGCCGTCCCGGCACGCCGTAGGGCACGTTCTCCAGGTCCTGGCTCGTGGCCGAGGCGTGCAGCACCAGCCCGTCGGTGTCGACCAGGGTCACCACGCTTTTGGACATGTGGATGGACAGCACGAGCTTGTCCATGAGGTGCTTGGCGCTTTCCACCAGGTCGCGGTTTCGGGCCGTGGCCAGGGTGAGCGCCGTGGCGTCGATGGGGCAAAGCGGCATGTCGTCGGCCGGAAGCTTCTCCTGGCGGCAGCGCCTCCACGAGGCCTGGATCATGGGCCGCACCATTTCCGGATCGACCGGGGCGCCGGCCTGGAAGCGCCGCCACTGCAAGGTGATGTTGTCCATGTGGTCCTGGGACAGGGGGGGATAGATGGTGCGTTCCATAGGCAGCTTCCTGGCGCTTCGGTCCGGCCTGGCCGGTGGTCCTCGGGGTGTCTCCAAAGCGGGAGCCGTCTGACGCCGGGGACGCCTGGAAACCAGCCTACCAAAAAAGCGGGGAGAAGGTAAGGTGGACCGGCTTGCCGGCCCGGCCCGTGCTGTCCGCCGCTTTCGGTGAGGAGGCTTTCCGGGCTTTGCCCGCACCGTGACAAGACGGTTTGGCCAGGGGCACACCGACGGCCTGGCCCTGACCGCGATACGGACCGGCGTCCTTTCCTTTTTCCCTCGTTCCCCCCGGTTGCCGCCGACGACAAACCTTTCCAAACGGCAATTTTTGCAGCCTGCCGGATGGTCCGTATTTTTAACTACATCATTTTATTTGATAAAATATGGTTTAAAGTTTGCACATTAACCGTTGCCGGGAAGAAATTTCCTGCATGTCGGCATTGGGCGACCATGGCGGCAACAAGGACAAGTCGGGCAGCGTGTCGCTGCCATGCAATACGAAAGGCAAGGAGAAATCCAACGTGACTGTATCACTCATCACATCGTACAGCGCAGAGGAAATCTCGCATCTGTCCAGGACGGCGCTTCGCAGCCTGTCCGCCACCGGTTTTTCTTCGCTGCTGGCGACCCAGGTCGAGGCCTTGACCACGACGGAAATGTCGTGGCTGACGTCGGCCCAGGCCGCCGCCCTGACCGTGGATCAGATCGTCAATCTGAGCGCCGCGCAGTTTTCCGGCCTGGGGCGGTCCCAGGTGTCGACCTTCACCACCACGGAAATCACCTCCCTGACCACCACCCAGCTTGCCGGGCTGACCGAAACCGATATCACGGAGCTGACGCGAGCCCAGATCGCGGCGCTCACGCCCACGCAGATCGCTACACTTGGCACCACGCAGATGCAGGCCCTGCGCGCGACCCAGATCGCCTCGCTTTCCTCGACGCAGCTCAAGGCCCTTTCCACGACGCAACTTTGCGCCCTGTCGCAAAAGCAGTTCACCTACCTCTCCACCACGTGCGTCGCCGCGCTTTCCACCACCCAGCTCGCCGCGCTTTCCACGACGCAGATCGCCTCCCTGACCGGCAATCAGTTCAGATACCTCACGACCGAGCAGATCGCGAGCCTGTCCACCACCCAGGCGGCCGCCCTCACCCTGACCGAGCTTGCCTCCATGACCACGGCCCAGGCGGAATATCTGTCGGCGGAAAACATCGCGGCCCTGGATACCTCGGCCCTCCGGTGGCTCAGAAAGGACGTCGTTTCCAGTCTGGCCGATACCCAGATCGCCGCCTTGTCCCAGACCCAGATCGGGGCGTTGACCAACGCGCAGATCAAGTATCTGACCACGGAGCAGGTGGCGTCCCTGACGACGACGCAGCTCTCCGGGCTTACCGCGGAACAGCTGGCGAACCTGCAAACGACCCAGGCCGCCGTCTTGACGGAAACCCAGCTGGCCTCGCTTACCGAAACGCAGATACAGGGGCTCAACAGCAAATGCGTCAGCGTGCTGACCATGACGCAGTTCGAGGCCTTGACCGAAACCCAGTTGGCGGCGTTGACGCAAAAGCAGCTCAGCGGGTTGACCAGTACCGATATCGATGAGCTGTCCATGGACGATCTGTCCGTCTTTTCGTCCACCCAGATCGGGGCGCTGAACGCGGCGGCCATCAAGAGCTTGAGCGAGGAACAGATCGCGTCGTTGACCGCGACCCAGATCGCCGGGTTGACGAAGGCGGAACTTTCGGTCCTGGCCGATACGCAGATCGCGGCCCTTTCCACCACCCAGATCGCCGCCATAAGCACCACGGCCCTGACGGGGCTTACGGCCACGGGCATTTCGCTTTTATCCACGGCCCAGATCCAGGCCCTGACCACCGAACAGCTGTCGGTCCTGCGCGGCGCGCAGATACGGGGCCTGACCGAGGATCAGATTCCCTTTCTCACCACGACCCAGATCGGCGTGCTGACCCCGACCCAGCTGGCCTCCCTGACGACCAAGGCGGCCAAGGCCCTGACCGCCGACGAACTGGGGGCGCTGACCGAAACGCAGCTGAAGGGCCTTTCCGGCGCCTCGCTGAGCAGCTTGAGCGAGGATCAGTTCACGGTCCTGTCCATCGCTCAGGTGGCCTCCCTGACCACGGCCCAGATCCAATCCCTGACCAGCACCGACATCAGCGAACTGAGTCTGGCCCAGCTGGCGGCGCTGACCGCGACCCAGATCAAATACATCACCGCCGCCGCCCTGGCCGGGCTCAGCGAAGAGCAGGTGGCCCTGCTTTCGGCCACGCAGATGGCCGGGCTCACCAGCACGCAGCTCGGGGCGCTGGCCGACACCCAGATTTCGGCCCTTACCACCACCCAGATCGCCGGGCTGACCACGACCCAGCTTCGGGGCCTGAGCAGCACGGACATCGGCAACCTGTCCACCGAGCAATTCGCCGCCCTGAGCGAAACCCAGCTCGGCTCCATGAATAAGACCCAGCTGAAGGGCCTGACCGCCGCCGAAGTCGAGGTGCTGACCACCACCCAGCTCGACGGCCTGAGCGCGGTGCAGATGGCCTCGCTTTCGCAGACCGTCATCGAGTCCCTGGACGAAACCCAGCTGGCGTCGCTGAGCCTCAACCAGCTCAAGGCGCTGACCGGCACGGCCATAAGCCAGCTCGATACGACGCAGCTCGAGGCGCTGACCGAAACCCAGCTGGCCAGCCTGACCACCACCCAGCTCAAGTCCCTCACCAGCACCGACATCGGTGAATTGAGCCTGACCGTGCTGGCCGCGCTGTCGGCGACGCAGCTTTCCGCCCTGACCGCCTCGGCCGTGTCCGGATTCACGGACGAGCAGCTGGCGGCCCTGACCACGACCCAGCTCGCGGGGCTTTCCGCCGCCGGCATCAAGGGGCTTGGCGAGGACCAGATCGCGCAGTTGACGACCACGCAGATCGCGGCGCTTTCCACCGCCGAGATAGGCGCCCTGACGGCCACGCAGGCCTCGGCGCTGACCGACGCCCAGTTGGAGGCGATGACCACCACCCAGCTGCGAAGCCTCACCACCACGGCCATCCGGGCCCTTGGCGAGGACCAACTGGAAGCGCTTTCCGCCGAACAGATGAGGTCGCTGCGTACGACGCAGATCGCGGCCCTGACCGCCGACCAGATCGATTCGCTCTCCGAATCGCAACTGGCCATGCTCGCCACCACGCAGATTTCGGCCTTGGCGACCACGCAGATCGCGGCGCTTGACGGCACCCAGCTCTCGAGCCTTTCCGTGACCCAGTTTTCCCGGCTGACCTCCACCCAGTTGGCGGCGATCACCTCCACGGCAGTGGGCGATCTGACCGCCGAACAGCTGGCCGCCCTGACCGTGACGCAGCTGCGGGGCCTGACCAGCACCGGCGTGAGTGAACTGACCGCCACCCAGCTCGAAACCCTGACCGCCACGCAGATCGCGGCGCTGACCGCCACGCAGATAAGCGGACTGTCGGCCACGGACATGAAGGAACTGACCCTCAGGGTGCTTTCCGCCCTCACGTCCACCCAGATCGGAGCCCTGACCGCCGAGGCCCTCGAAGCGCTGTCGCGCGAACAACTGGCCGCCCTGACCGAGAGCCAGCTGCGGGGCCTGGGCAAGACCCAGAGCGCCGCCTTGACCACCACCCAGATCGGGAGCCTGACCGCCGAACAGGTCGCGGCCCTCTCGACCTCCGCCGTTAGCGGCCTGACCGCGGCCCAGGTGGGGGCGCTGTCCGAAACCCAGCTTGCGGCGCTGACCACCACCCAGCTTTCCGCCCTGACGACCACGGCGCTTTCCGGTCTTTCCGCCGATCAGGTCGCGGACCTGTCCACGACCCAGCTGCGCGGCCTGACCACGGCCCAGGTGGCCGGACTTACGACCACGGTGGCCGCCGCGCTTTCCACGGATCAGCTCGCCGCCCTGACCCTGGCCCAGACAAAGGCCTTAAGCGGCACGGATCTGAGCGTGTTGACGTCGACGCAGATGGCGGCCCTGTCCGAAACCCAGCTTTCCGCCCTGACCACCACGCAGATGCGCGGGCTGACCAGCACCGACGTGGCCGAACTGACCCTGACCGAACTGGCCGCCCTGACCTCCACCCAGCTTTCCGCCCTCGGCACCGAGGCCTTGCAGGGGCTGACCACGGAAGAGATCGCGGCGCTGACCACCAGGCAGGCCAGGGGCCTGACCGCGACGCAGCTCAATTCCCTGGAGACCTCGCAACTGGCCGCGCTTGCCGCCACCCAGCTGGCGGCGCTGGCGACCGGCGCGATAAGCGGGCTCAGCCGCGACGCGCTTGCCGCCCTGACCACGGAGCAGTTGGCGGGACTGACGGCGGGGCAGATGGCGTCGCTTTCCACCACCGCCCTGGCCGGCCTTTCCGAAACCCAGATGGCGTCGCTTTCCACCACCCAGCTGCACGGCCTGACCCAGACCCAGATGGGTGCCTTGACCGAAACCGAGGTCCGCGCCCTGACCGAGGAACAGCTTTCCGCCCTGTCCAGCACGCAACTGCGGGGACTGACCTCCACCGCGGTCAGCGCCCTGACCTCCACCCAGATCGCCTCCCTGAGCGAGCGGCAGCTGGCCGGGCTGTCCGTGGCCCAGGTAAACGGCCTGACCAGCACGGACGTGTCCGAGCTGACCCTGACCGAACTGGCGTCCCTGACCTCCACCCAGCTGGCGGCCCTGTCCGCCGACGCCCTGGCAGGGCTGACCGCGACCCAGCTGGCGGCCCTGACCGCGACCCAGCTGTCGGGCCTTACCGCCACGGAGATCGCGGCGCTTTCCACCACTCAGCTGGCGGCGCTTTCTTCCACCCAGCTTTCCGCGCTTTCCGCCGACGCCATCGGGGGCCTCGACAAGACCGACCTGGCGTCCCTGACCACGACCCAGCTGGACGGGCTTTCCTCCAGCCAGATCGCGGCGTTGACCACGAGCGCCCTGACCGGACTCGACGCGACCCAGATCGCCTCGCTTGAAACCTCCCAGCTGCGCGGCCTGGCCGCGACCCAGCTCAACGCGCTGACCACGACCACGCTGGCCTCGCTGACGGACACGCAGCTGGCCTCCCTGACCACCACCCAGATCGCGTCGCTTTCCAGCACCGGCGTCAGCGCCCTGACGAGGACCCAGGTCGCGGCCTTGACCCCGTCCCAGCTGGCCGCCCTGACCGCCACCCAGATCAGCGGCTTTACCAGCACGGACGTGTCCGAACTGACGTTGACCGAGCTTGCGGCCCTGACCGCGACCCAGTTTGCGGCACTCTCCGAAACCGCGCTGGAAGGGTTGGCCGTCACGCAGATGGCGGCCCTGACCACCACCCAGATCGGCGGGCTGACCAGTACGGAAATCGCGGCCCTGGAAAGCACCCAGCTTTCGGCCCTGACGTCTACCCAGCTTGCCGCGCTTTCCGTCGACGCCGTAAGCGGCCTCGAGGCGACGGACATGGCGGCCTTTTCCGCCACCCAGCTTTCGGGGCTTTCTTCCACCCAGATCGGGGCGCTGACCACGAAGGCCTTTGCCGGTCTTTCCGCCACCCAGATCGCTTCGCTTGCGACCGCCCAGCTGCGGGGCCTGACCGCCACCCAGCTTGCGGCCTTCACCGCCACCGAGGCGGCGTCGCTGACCACGACCCAGCTGGCTTCGCTTTCCACCACCCAGCTTGCGGCCTTAAGCGGCAACGGCGTCTCCGGCCTCGACGAGACCCAGATCGCCAAGCTGACCACGACCCAGATCGCCTCGCTTTCCACCACCCAGATCGCCTCGCTTACCAGCACCGATCTCGGCGAATTCACCACGAAGCAGATCGCGGCCCTGACCGCGGCGCAGATCGGCGCGCTTGCCGCCTCGGCGCTTTCCGGCCTCGACGCGACGCAGCTGGCCGCCCTGACCACGACCCAGCTTTCGTCCTTGTCCGCCACGCAGCTTGCCGCCCTGGACACGGACCAGATCGCCTCGCTCGCCACCACGCAGATCGCCGCCCTGAGCGCGACCGCCATGGCCGGCCTGACGACCGACGAATTCGCCGCCATGTCTCCGGAACAACTGGCGGCGCTTTCCTCCACGCAGATCGCGGGGCTGTCCACGACCACGCTTAAGGCTCTGTCCGCCACGCAAATGGCCTCCCTGTCCGGCACCCAGCTTTCCGCGCTGACGTCCACCCAGTTTTCGGCCCTGACCACCAGCCAGATCGCATCCCTGACTACGACCGAGCTGGCGGCCCTTTCCACCACCACCCTGGCCGGCTTGGCCGGGACCCAGCTCGGGGCCATGACCGCCGCCCAACTGGCTTCGCTTTCCACCGAGCAGATGGCGGCGCTTTCCGCCGCGGCCATAGGCGGCCTGACCACCACCCAGGTGGCATCGCTTTCCACGGAGCAGGTGGCGGCGCTTTCCTCAACCGAGATCGCGGCGTTAAGCGACAGCCAGATCGCCTCGCTGACGCAGACCCAGATCGAAGCCCTGACCACGACCCAGATCCGGGCGCTTTCCACCACCCAGATCGGCGACCTGACCACCTCCCAGATCGCGGCGTTGACCACGTCCCAGATCGACGCCTTCACCATGATCGCCATGGCGAGCCTCACCTCGACCCAGGTGGCCGCGTTGCGGGAAACCCAGCTGGAACGGCTGGCCACCACCCAGGTGGCGTCGCTTTCCACCACGGCCGTAAGCGGCCTGACCGCGACCGAGATCGCGGCGCTTTCGACCCGGCAGACGGCGGCCCTGACGGCCGCGCAAATGGCGGCGCTCTCCACGGCGCAGCTTGATTCCCTGGCCGCGACCCAGTGGGGGAGCCTGACCGCCACGGCCATGGCCGGGTTGACGGCCTCCCAGGCGGCCTCCCTGACCGCGACCCAGCTGGCCGGGCTTTCCACGGAGCAGGTGGCGGCCCTTTCCGAAACGGCCGTCGGCGGTCTGACCACCACCGCCATGGCGGGGCTTGCGGCCAGCCAGATGGCCGCCCTGACCACCACCGAGATTTCCGGCCTGACCGAAAGCCAGCTGGCGTCCCTGTCCACGGCGCAGCTCGCCGCCCTGTCCACGACGCAGATCGCGGCGCTTTCCGAAACGGCCATACGCGGCCTGACGGCGACCGAACTGGCGGCATTGAGCCGGGCGCAGCTTTCGGCCCTGACCACGACGCAGATCGCGGGGCTCACCGAATCCCAGATGCAGGCGCTGTCCGCGACCCAGATCGCCCAGTTGAGCCTGACCCAGATCGGCGGCCTGACCGCCACCCAGATCACGGCCCTGACCGCCGACCAGCTGGCCGCCCTGTCGGAAAGCCAGTTGACCGCGCTTTCCGTGGCCGCCGTGCGGGGGCTTTCGGCCGAGGACATCGCCTCGCTTTCCACCACGCTTCTGGCCTCGCTGACCGCGACCCAGATCGGCGGCCTGACCGCCACCCAGGCCGCGGCCCTGACCACGACCCAGCTGGACGTCCTGGACGTGGCGCAGCTGGTGGCGCTTTCCACTGCCGCTGTCGCGGCGATGACCGCGACCCAGATCGCCTCGCTTTCCGCCACCCAGATGGCGGCGCTGACCACCACCCAGGTCGGGGCCCTGACCAGCGACGCGGTGGCGGCGCTTGACGCCGAACAGCTGGCCGCCCTGTCCACGTCGCAGCTGGCGGCGCTTTCCACCACGGCCGTGGCCGGGCTCACGACGACCGAGCTGGCCTCCCTGACCACCCGGCAACTGCAAGCGCTGACCACGACGCAGATCGGCGCGCTGACCACGACCCAGCTTTCGTCCCTGACCACCACCCGGCTGGGGCAGCTGACGGCCACCGAGCTGGGCGGACTCACCTCCACCCAGCTGGCCTCCCTCACCACGACGCAGCTGACGTCGCTGTCCACCACCCAGCTGGCTTCCCTTGCCGCCACGGCCATGGCCGGGCTGACCGCGACCCAGTTGGCCGGACTGTCCGATAGCCAGTTCGCGGCGCTGACCACGACCGAGCTGGCCGGGCTGACCACGACGCAGATCGCCGCGCTTGATCCCACGCGGATAAGCGGGCTGACCGCGACCCAGCTGGCCGGGCTGACCACGACCCAGATCGGCGCGCTGACCACGACCGAGCTGGCCGCGCTCTCGACCACGCAGACGGCGGCGTTGACCACGACCCAGGTGTCGGGCCTGACCGCGACCCAGTTGGCGGCGATGACAACGACCCAGCTGGCCTCGCTGACCACGACCCAGGTCGCGCACCTCTCCACCACAGCCGTTTCGGGCCTGACCGCGACCGAGCTTGAGGCGCTCAGCTCCAAGCAGTTCGCGGCCCTGACCGCGGCCCAGATCGGCGCGCTGACCACCACCCAGGTCGGCTCCCTGTCCGCGACCCGCCTGGCGGCGCTCTCCACGACCCAGATCGCGAGCCTGACGTCCTCCGAGATCGCGGCCCTGTCCACGACCCAGCTGGCGGCGCTGACCCCGACCCAGATCGCGAGCCTCTCGACCACAGGCGTTTCCGGCCTGACCGCCGACCAGATCGCGGCCTTGTCCACCCAGCAGCTGGCCGCGCTTACGACCACGGAAATGGCCGCGCTTTCGACCACGGCGCTCTCGGGACTGACGACCACGGGCATCGCGGCCCTGTCCACCACCCAGTTGAGCGGCCTTTCGGCCACCGGCATGGGCGCGCTTTCGACCACGGCCATCGCCAGCCTGACGGCCACCCAGCTTGCGGTCCTGACCACCACGGAACTCTCGGGGCTCACGTCCTCGCAGGTCGCGGCCCTGTCCACGACCCAGATCGACGAACTGACCACCCGGCAGCTGGCGGCGCTTTCGACCACGGGCATCTCCGGCCTGACCGCGACCCAGCTGTCCGGCCTGTCCACCAGCCAGCTGGCGGCGCTCTCCACCGAGCAGATCGGGGCCATTGCCGCCACGGCCATCGCCGGCTTCAGCACGACGCAGCTGTCCAGCCTGACCGCGACCCAGTTCAAGAGCCTCTCCGAAACCGGCGTCTCCGGCCTCTCCGCCACCCAGCTGGCCAGCCTGACCACCGCACAGGTGCAGATGCTGACCACGACCGAGATGGGCGGCCTGACCGCGGCCCAGGTGGGCGCGCTGACCGATACCCAGTTCGCGGCCCTGTCCACGAGCCAGGTCGCGGCGCTGTCGGTCTACGGCATCAAGGGCCTGACCGAAACGCAGATCGCGGACATGGCCACCACCCAGTTCGGCGCGCTGACGTCCACCCAGATCGGGGCCCTGACCACCACCGAGATCGACAGTCTGTCGACCACGCAGATGGCGGCCCTGACCACGACCCAGCTCGACGGCTTTAACCGCGTGCAGCTGCGGTCGCTGAGCACCGAGCAGTTGCAAGCGCTCAGCACGACCCAGGTCGCGTCCATGGACGAAATCCAGATCTCCAGCCTGACCGCAACCGAGATGCAAAACCTCACGGCGGCCCAGCTGGCCATCCTCACCTCCACCCAGATCGGGGCCATGGGCGCCGAGCAGTTCGGTTCCCTGACCACGACCCAGATCGGCTCCCTGTCCGGGGTGCAGCTTAGCGGCCTGACCACGACCACCATCTCCAGGCTCTCGACCACGACCATCGCGGCCCTGACCACGGAGGGGATCGACGCGCTCAACGCAACCCAGCTCAATGCCTTTACGACGACGCAATTGGCCTCTATGACGGAAGCACAGCTTGAAGCGGTGGAAAACGCCAAGGCTTAAACAACGGTCCCGACATGAAGCGACGCCGTTTCCAGGCGGCGTCGCCCCGCATCGGGGCTGACGGCATCACCTTACACCTCGCAAGTATTCAGGCGGCATCATGACCAACGATGTTCTTTCTCCGGCACTCCTGACCTCCATGGCGGCCTCGTTTAGCGTCATCGACCTCATCAAGACGGCGGAAACCCTCAAGCGCAGCGGACAGGCGGCCTCGGTGGAGACGGTCTACGCCGCCTGGCTGGGGCACCATCCCGACGATCCGCTGCGTTACGCGGTGCTCTTCAACTATTCGGTCGCGCTTCAGGACATCGGCAAGCTGGACGCGGCCCGGGAATGTCTCGAGCAGGCCATTGCCCAGCATCCGGAATTCATGCCGGCCTACATCAATCTCGGGCGCATCTACGAGCGGCAGGGCAAGATCGGCCTGGCCGTCATCCAGTGGTCGGCCGGCCTGGCCAAAATGGGGGCCATCACCGGCACGTCCGTCATGCACAAGACCACGGCCCTCAACCAGAGCGCCCGGGCGCTGGAGGCGTTAAGCCAGGACGAGAGCGCGGAAAACATGCTGCGGGAAAGCCTGGAACTGGACCGACAGCAGCGGGAGGTCATCCAGCATCTGGTCGCGCTGCGGCAGCGGCAATGCGAGTGGCCGGTGCTTTTGCCCTCGGAGCGGGTGGACCGCACGCTGCTCCTCGAAGGCATGTCGCCTCTCTCCGCCGGGGCCTTTGCCGACGACCCCATCCTGCAACTGGCCATCGCCGCCAGATACAACCAGCTCGATGTCGGCCAGCCCGGGGGGGCGCATTTTGCCTGGCCCAAGGCCCTGGAGCAGACCGGGACGCTGCGTATCGGCTACCTTTCCTCGGACTTGCGCGAGCACGCCATGGGCTATCTCATGACCGAAATTTTCGGGCTGCACGACAGGCGCAAGGTGGAGGTCCACGCCTACTATTGCGGCATCGAGGCCGAGGACGCCCTGCACGCGAAGTACAAGGCCGAAGCCGACCACTGGACGTCGATCAGCCACCTGGACGACGCGGCGGCGGCCCAAAAAATCGTCGACGACGGCATCCACATCCTGGTCGACTGCAACGGCTACACCCGGGACGCACGCCTCAAATTGATTGCCCTGCGCCCCGCGCCGGTCATCATCAACTGGCTGGGCTATCCCGGCACCATGGCCAGCCCGTACCATCACTACATCATCGCCGACGACTGGATCATTCCCAAGGACCAGGAGCTCTATTATACGGAAGAGGTCCTGCGTCTGCCGTGCTACCAGCCGAGCAACCGGACAAGGACCGTGGCCCCGGAACGGCCCACCCGGGCGGAGGCGGGCCTGCCCGAAGGGACCATGGTCTATTGCTGCTTCAACGGCCTGCATAAGGTGCACCGGTTCACCTTCGAGCGCTGGCTGTCGATCCTGGCCGAGGTGCCGGGAAGCGTGCTGTGGCTGCTCGGTGGTCCCGAGACGGTGGAGAAGCGGCTGCGCGACTACGCGGCCGGGCGTGGCATCGCCGGGGAACGGCTCGTCTTCGCGCCCAAGGTCAAAAATCCGAACCATCTGGCCCGCTATCCCCTGGCGGACCTCTTTTTGGACACCACGCCCTACGGCGCGCACACCACCGCCTCGGACGCCTTGTGGATGGGCGTGCCGGTCCTGACCCTGAGCGGTCGGTCGTTCGCCTCCCGGGTCTGCGGCAGCCTGGTGCGCGCGGCCGGATTGCCGGAAATGGTGTGCGAGACGCCCGAGGCCTTTATCCAGCGGGCCGTGGCCTTCGGCAAGGACCCGCAGTCCCTGCGCGCCGTGCGGGAAAAGCTGCGCGACGCCCATGACTCCTGCGTGCTCTTCGACATGCCGCTGCTCGTCGGCAAACTCGAAGGGCTCTACGCCCAGGCCTTCGAAGCATTCAAAGCCGGCCGGCTGCCGCGACCGGACCTGACCAACCTCGACGCCTACCTGGAAGTCGCCACCCGCATGGACCACGAAGCCCTGGATGTGCAATCCCTCGGGGACTACCACGGCTGGTGGTCGGAACACCTCGCCAAACGCCACCGGCAGCGCCCCCTTGCCCGCGACCGCCGCCTCGTTACCGATGTTGAGAAATTTCCGGGAATTGAAGAGCATTAGGAGGGAAGAGGGTGCGAGAGGGGAAACCCTTTCAAGAAAGGGTTTCCCCTCTCGCGCTCTCCCCTTACTAAAGTTTTCAATGGATACGGTGTTCACCGTACCAACTGAATTTTATTGAAAGTCTTTGGAAGGGGGGCCTGGGGGGATAACCTTTCTTCAGAAAGGTTTCCCCCCAGGTTCCTTTTTCCCTCCCCCCCATTCCTCCCTTAACGCACCGCGCATGTCGGCGTCGGGGCGGGTCTTGACCAGGAAGGCGGGGAGGTAGTCCAGGCGTTTTCGGAGCAGCGGCCCGGCGGTCGTTTCGGGGAGGGGCGCGAGTTCCGATGCGCCGTGGCGGGCCAGGTACACCGGGTCCACGCCGTCGCAGGCGTTTCGGGCCGGGCAGTCGGCGCACTGGGCCGGGAAGAGCTTGAAGCGGTCGCCGCGCATGCCGCAAAGCGTTGTGCCGTCGGGGAGCGTTTCGGCCAGCGGCGAGAAGGCATGGATCGGGCGCACGCCGCTTGCCGGAATTGCCAGGGGCTCGGCGCAGTAGGCCGGCGGCTGGTCGTGGTTGAGGCAGCGGTTGCGCCATTCGTAGGGGTCGTAGGGCACGCCGAGGACCCCGACCACATGGGCGGCCAGGGACGGAAAGGCGCATAAGGGCACGTAGCGGATGTTGGCCGCGACCCGGCCGGCGGCAAGGATCGCCACGGCTTCTTCCAGATAGGGCCGGATTTTCGTGTACGACGCGGCCAGGGCGGCGGCTTGGTCCATGCCGCGCCAGGCATGGTAGGCGTTAAACGCGATGAAGTTGACGGCGTAGACGCCCCGGGCGACGGCCAGCCGGGCGATGTCCGGGAGGCTGCGGCGGTTTCGCTCCAGCATGACTGTGTTGCAGGCGTACTGGAAGCCGCGCGCGTCCAGGGCGTCCATGGTCGCAAGCAGGGTGGCGAGCGACCCGCCGCAGGTGGCGGCAAAGGCGTCCGCGTCAGCGGCATGGAGCGAAAAAAGCAGGTCCGTCAGGCCCGCTTCGAGGAGCCGGTCGAGGAGCGTGCGCCGGTCGCGTTCGCGCAGGAGAAACTGCCCGAGGGTGATGCAGCGCACGGCCAGCCCGGCGGCAACGGCTTCGGCCACGATCTCCGGCAGTCCCTTGTGCACGGTCGGCTCGCCGCCGGTGATGTCGAGATGGGTCAGCCCATTGGCGGCAATGGCCCGGACGATGGCGCGGCACGAGGCGGTATCGCGCATTTTGGCCCGGCGCAGGGCGGAAAATTGTTCCGGTCCGCCGTCGAAAAAGCTGTAATAGCAGAAGGCGCAGGAGTGGGGGCAGCGTAGCCCCAGGTCGAGCACCGCGCCGCGGCCGAGGTGTCCTGGCGTGTGGCGGGCGACGCCGGGAAAGGTCATGGCGCGACGTCCCCCCTGGCCACGGCCGCCCGGGCTTGCCGCACGAGTTCCTTGGACTCTTCCAGAAGCCTGGCCCAGTTGTCTGGGGCGTGGATGTCCACCCGCCGGCTTTGGGGATGGTCCCGCACGGCCATGAGCGCTTGCGACACGTGGACGAAGCGCGCCCCGGCCAGGGCGAAGCGCTGGAACATGTCGTGGTCGTGGGCCAGGAGCGCCGGGTCGTAGAGGCCGCAGCGGTCGTGCAGGGCGCGCGCGTAGAGCTTGCACACGCCAAGCAGGTACCAGTTCCCGAAGCAGGCCGTAAAGCCGTAGTCCGGCAGGGCGAAGCGGCGCAGCACGCGCATGGCGTCGTCCACGATGTGCATGTCGGCGTAGGCGAAGTCCGCGCCGCTTTCCGTAAGCGCGGCGACGAGGCTGGCCAGCATGTGGGGGTAGGCCAGATCGTCGCAGGGCACGTAGGTGCAGTAGTCGCCCGTGCAGGCGGCGATGCCGGTATTGAGCGTCTGGCCGAGGCCCTGGTTGCGCTCGTGGCGCACGATGCGCAAGGCGCGGCCGGCGGCGAGGTAGACCGGGTGCCGGGTTCGCTCGATGACGTCGTTGTCCGCGTCGTAATGGCTGGCGAACGAGGTCTGGCGATGCTCCAGGTCGTCCTGGAAGTGGGCCAGCTCGCCCCGGGTGTCGTCGGTCGAGGCGTCGTCCACGACCACGATTTCCAGGGCCGGATAGTCCTGAAACCACAGGGAATCCAGGCAGGCGCGCAAATAGCGGGCCTGGTTGTAGGCCGGCACGACCACGGACACCGTGGGGAAGGGGGCTGATTGCGGCATGGCGCGGCACCTCGCGGGACCGGCGAAAGTTTGGCATGATCGGCGCATGCGGTTCGTATCACGGCCGTTTTTTCCCGGTTGCGGGTCGGACGCCTCCCCGGATGTACGGGACAAAGCGCCGTCTGGTCCAGGGGGATGCCGGCCGCCACTTGGTCCGGTCGCCACGAGCCGGGAAAGGGTTTCCCCTTCATGCGCGGCACAGTGCCCGGGTCCTTTACGCCCCGAAGCCGGCTGGCGTATGTTCCGGGAAGCAAATTTTCGCGTCAGGCCAAGGCGTTGGCGCTATCGCGAACGGGCGCCCCAACGGGGCAGGGTATTTGTCGGAGAGTTGGAAAAAACATGTTTGCATGGGATCCCAGACTGGAAGCCGTCGGCGTCGGCCGGCCGCTCGTTTCCATCATCGTCACCAGCCACAACTACGCCCGGTTCATCGTCGCGTGTCTGGAGTCCGTGCGTGGCCAGACCTACACGGCCTGGGAGTGCATTGTCGTGGACGACGCCTCCACGGACGACACGCACGAGGTCCTGACCGCCTATCTGGCCGGGCCGGGGAGCGGGGCGGCCTTCCGCTACGTCCGGCGGGAGGGCAACGGCGGGCAGATGGAGGCCTTTCGCGACGGCCTGACCCTGGCGGGCGGCCCCTTTGTCATGATGCTCGATGCCGACGACGTGCTGCTGCCCGATTTCCTGGAAACCCACATGGCCGTGCACCTCGGCACCAAGGCCGTGGCCTTTACGAGCTCCAACCAGTACCAGATCGACGCGGCCGGCACAGTCATCGGCGGCGACCACCCGGACCATCTGGCCAAGGGGTTTTACCGCTACGTGCCCCAGCAGGTGTTCCAGAAAACCTGGTGGATCTGGGCCACGGCCAGCTCCATGGTCTTTCGCCGGGCCACCCTGGACCTGATCCTGCCCGATCCCGGCGTGTCCTTCCCCATCTGCGCCGACTACTACATCGCCCATTTCTGCCAGCAGGTCGGCAATTCCATCCTGATTCCCACCATCCACGGCTGCTACCGCCGCCACGGGGAGAACAATTTCAGCGCCAATCCGCTGGTCGGGGCCATAAACGCCCTGGGCGACGTGGCCAAGCATCCGCCTCATGACGTTTTTCGCCGGGCCATGATCGCCCACGTGCTGGCCCACTACGACCGGTTCAAGCCCATCTTCGGGCCCCAGGGCCTGCTGGTCATGCTTTACCGGCTGGCCCGCTACGACGAGATGCGCCGGATTCTCACGGAACATGCGGACAAATTCGCGCCCTGCGGCCGGGGGCTTTTGCGCCGCTACGTCCGGTTCCGCCTGACGCGCTTCGCTTATGACCGCAGTCCCTTTGACGCCCGGCTCATGGTCATCGATCCGCCCCAGACCGCCTTTGTGCCGCCGCCGCCCGTTCCTGGCCGCATCTGGCTCGGCCGGCTGCGCCAGCGGCTGGGGACGTTTTTCGCGGGAACGCAACCGACACCGGAGGCTTGTCGCCATGGCAGCTGATCCACTGGTGGTGGGGCTCATCATGGCCCGGGGCGGCGGTTCCACGCTCTACCGGAAAAACGCCTTCCGGCTCCACGGCAGGCCGGTTCTCGCCTGGGCCATCGACATCCTGCGGCAGGCCGGTTTTATCGACACGGTCTTCGTCTGGACCGAGGACGCGGAACTGGCCGACATCGCCCGGGAGGCCGGGGCCGTGGCCCTGCCTCGCCCCAGGGACATGGTGCATTATTTTGGCGGCGGCTGGACGTTCGGCGAGTGGTGTCGCACCCAGGACGGGCAGATGGAAGATCACCTGGGCCGGCGTTACGACTATGTGGTGCCGCTCAATTGCAACTGCATCTGCCTGCGGCCCGAAAGCCTGCGGGCCATGTACGACCTCCTGCGCGAGAGCCGGGGCCAGGTGTTTCGCGTCCAGGCCGTCAGCCGGGTGGCCGGCGGGCTGTGCCTGGAAAATCCCGCCAATGGCCGGCTTTTCCCGATCTGGAACGACACGGACCGGACGCCGGACGCCAATCCACCGCTTTTCCGCATGGTCGGCGCGGCCGTGGTCGATCACACCATGCGCAATACCGGCGACAGCCGCACCCGCTACCACGAGGTTTCGCCCCGCGAGGGCTTCGACTTCCAGCACGCGGACGACATCCCCTTTGCCCTGCACTACCTTTCCGACCGGGCGCGGGAGGAGGGGGCGTCATGAACACCTCCGCCGTCATTCTGGCCCTGTCCTGGCTCGATCCGGGCACGGCGGCGCTGTGGGACCGGCGACTCGCCGGAGAAGGGCTGCTTGCGCGGGTGGCGCGGCATTGCCGGGAAAGCGGCGTCGTGGATACGCTGTGCGTGCTCACCGATCTCCCCGCCATCACCGGAGCGGGGGAGGGGCTCGGGGCCAGGATTCTGGCCTGCCCGGAATTTTTCCGGGGCCATCCCTTCAATTTTTTCAATATCGAGGGGCAGAACCTGTCCCGGGAGTTCCAGCTGACCCTGGAGACCGGAACCCAGGCCGACCTGACCTTTTTCCTGCCCTGGAACATGCCCTTTCTGGATGGACGGATACTGGAGAAGATGTACCATACCCTGCTCGAGGACCCGCTGACAGCGCGGCTTTTGCCCATGCGCCCCGTCGATCCGCAGCTTATGGCGCGCGTGGACGGCGGCGGGGACTTTTTCCCGATCTGGCTGCACAAGACCGTGGACCGCCAGCTCATCCCGCAGCTCCACCGGCCGGCTCCGGCCTGCCTGACCCACTGGAGCCGGGTGTTTGCCTGCATGCCCAAGGTTGCGGGGCTGCCCTGCGACAAGACAGAGACGTTCCGGGTGCGGGAGGAGGCGGATGTCGCCCTGGCCGCGTTTCTGGAAGACTACCGGCTGGGCCAGAAGGGGGATGCGGCGCGATGAACGTCCACGAGAGGATCGCGGCCGCGCGGGACGCCGCCGAGGCCGGCCCGCCTGTTGTCTTGCCCGGGGCCTTGCGGGACGAGCGCCTCTTGGCCGTTGCGGTCAGCCGTCCCCGGGTGAGCTTCGTTCTCACCAGCTACAACTATGGCCGCTACATCACCGACTGCCTGGCATCCGTTTCCGGCCAGGACTACGACAACTGGGAATGCCTCGTGGTCGACGACGCCTCCACGGACGATTCCGTGGCCCGGGTGCGGGCGTTTCTGGCGACCGTAGCCGCGCCCGAACGCTTCAGGCTCATCGAACGCCCGGCCAACGGCGGCCAGATGGAGGCCTTTCGCGACGGGCTGGCCCGGGCCACGGGCAGCTTCGTGGTCATGCTCGACGCCGACGACGTGCTGTTGCCCGATTTCCTGACCGCCCACATGCGGGCGCACCTCACCGTGGCCACGGTGGCCATGACCAGCACCAACCAGTACCAGATAAACGGCGCGGGCGAGGTGATCGCCGGGCAGCACATGGACCACCAGTCCAAGGGCTATTTCCGCCACGTGCGCCAGACGAGCTTCCAGAAGGGCTTCTGGGTCTGGGCCACGTCCAGCTCCATGGTATTCCGGCGCAGCACCGTGGAGCGCGTCATGCCCCGGGACGGGACCACCTTCCGCATCTGCGCCGACTATTACATCGCCCATTTCTGCCACCTGCTCGGCGATTCGCTGCTCGTGCCCACCATCCATGGCTGCTACCGCCGCCACGGGCAAAACAATTTCGGCTCCAACCCGGTGCTCGGCAACATCAACAGCGTGGGCGACCTGGACAGGCATCCGCCCCATGACCTTTTCCGGCAGACCATCATCCGCCACGTGTGCGAGAACAGGGACCTCTTTTATCCCATCTTCATGGGCAAGGGGCTGGTCCGGTTCCTGCTGCGTCTGGTGAAGCCCGCCGAGCTGCCGGGGCTGGTGGCCCGATATCCGGAGATCTTCCCCCGCGCGACAGCCCATTACCTGTGGCTGGCGACGCGGGCCGCCTTGGCGCGGTCGCGCACGCCGGTCAGCGAGAAATTCAAGATTCTGCCGGTCGCGGCGACGCGGGGCGACAGGCCCGGCCCCGCGCGGCCGGACGGGAGGCAGGCGACATGATTCCCCTTTCCCGGATGCAGATCATCCAGATCGATGTGACCAATGCCTGTCCCAACCGCTGCTCCAACTGCACGCGGTTGGTCGGGCATCATCGCAAGCCGTTTTTCATGGACATGGACACGTTTACGCGGGCGGTCGATTCGCTGGCCGATTTTCCCGGCGTCGTCGGCATGATCGGCGGCGAACCGCTGGTGCACCCGGACTTCGCCGCCATGGCCGCCTACCTGGCCTCGGTCGTCCCGGACCGCAAACGCCGGGGCCTGTGGTCCACCGTGCCGAAGGCCTTGGGCCAGAAATACGGGACGCTGATACGCGAGGTGTTCGGCTACCAGTCGTTTAACGACCACAGCCTGGACAAGATCCTGCACCAGCCCGTGCTGGTGGCGGCGCGGGAAGTCGTCGCCGATCCCAGGAAAATGTGGCGGCTGATCGACGACTGCTGGGTGCAGCGTTACTGGTCGGCGTCCATTACGCCCAAGGGCGCGTTTTTCTGCGAGGTTGCCGCAAGCCTGGACATGCTTTTCGACGGCCCGGGCGGCTGGCCCGTCGAGCCCGGCTGGTGGAAACGCGTTCCCGGCGATTATGGGGACCAGATGGCGCGCGCCTGCCCGCATTGCGGTTGCGCCATCGCGCTGCCGCGCCGGCCGAGCGCGGAGGGCATCGACGACGTGAGCCCGGGGAACCTGCGGCGGCTTACCGCCCTCGGTTCGCCCAAGGCGGCGGCCGGCAAGGTGGAGGTCTTTCACGGCGGCCTGGAAGCCGACTGGCATCCCGGGCCCAACTGGTACATGTCGGCCATCGATCGCGGCGAGGAATTGGCCTGTCGGGCGCGCATCGCCCGGCGTCTTGAAAGCGGGGAGGCCGCCGGGGACGCGGCCGGAACGACGGAGGAGCGGGCATGAATGCGTCTTCCCGTTGCCCCACGACCAGGGAGCGGTCCCTGACCAAGCGCGGCGTGGTCTGGCTGGGCCAGACCTGCAACCTGCGCTGCCGGTTCTGCTATTTCCAGACGCGCATCGAAGCCAGGGACCATCCCGAACATCCCTTCATGAGCCTGGAAAAGGCGACCGCCATCGTCGATACCCTGCGTAGCCACTATGACAACCGGGCCATCGACATCCAGGGCGGTGAGCCCACCATTTTCCCGGGCATCGAGCGTCTCTGCGAACACTGCGCGACCATCGGGCTGACGCCGACGCTCATCACCAACGGTCTGGCCCTGGCCAAGCGGCAGGCCTGCCGGTGTCTGGCCGATGCCGGCGTGCGGGACCTCTTGGTCAGCGTCCACGGCCTGGGGGACAATTACGACGACGTGGTCGGCGTGCCCGGGGCGCACAAGAAGCAGATGGAGGCCTTGTCCAATTGCCTGGCCGTGGGGCTGCCGGTGCGGTTTAATTGCGTGCTGACGCGCTCCGCCCTGCCGCAGCTTGCCGATGTGGCCAGGCTTGCCGTCGAGATCGGGGCGCGGGTGGTCAACTTCATCGCCTTTAATCCCTTCGAGGACCAGCAGACCGGCGAGCGTTCCCGCAAGGACGTGCCGGCCTACGGCGAGGTGACCCCGCCCCTGGTTACTGCCCTGGACAGCCTGGAGCGCGCCGGCATCGAGGCCAACGTGCGCTATTTCCCCCTGTGCCAATTGCCGGACGCCTATCGGAAAAACATCTACGACTTCCAGCAGCTGCCCTACGACTCCCACGAGTGGGACTACGCCTCCTGGTCCTGGACGGACATGAAGCCCCAGCGCAGGCGCGACGGCGGGCTGTCGCCGCTGCTTACCCTGCGCGAGGCCAACCTGCGTTCGCCCCTGTACCGGGCCATCCCGGCCGAAGTGGCCGAGCGTTTCACCACCGAGGAGCTTTACCGCGAAAACGCCCGCATCCGGGCCGTGGAGCATTGCGGCTACAGGTACGCCCCGGCCTGCGAGGCCTGCGGCGCGCGGGGCATCTGCGACGGCTTCCACGGCGACTACGCCTCGTTTTTCGGCTTTGGCGAGGCCGCGCCCATTGTCACGCCCGCGCCCATCACCGATCCGAAGCACTACATCGACGCCCAGGACAAGATCGTCGATTGAGAACGCGGTGGCAAAGGACAGGCAGGTCATGAGCGGCATCACACACAACGCGTGCCCCATCTGCGGCGGCGTATTCGATATCGTGGCTATAAGCGCCCACATGCGGCGCGTAGCCCGCTGCCGTGACTGCGGCCACGCCTTCGTGCAGAACCCGCCGTCCGCCCAGGAGATTTGGGCCTGGTTTCAGGGCGAGTCCTACTTTGCCGACAATTACAACCGGCAGGGGATTTTTTCCCTGGAGGACGACGCCCAGTGGGAAGGCTGGCTGGCCGGGCGATTCGACGAGCTGGAGTGGTACATTCCCGAAGCGGGGTTTCGATCCGGGCCGCCGCGCCGCGTGTTCGAGGTGGGCTGTCTGGAGGGGCGGCTCATCGACGCGCTTGGTCGCCGGGGGCACACCGTCGCCGGTTGCGATATCAACGAGACCATGACCCGACGGGGGAGGGCGGCTTTTGGCCGGGACATCCGCACCGGCACGGTGGACCGGTGCGCGCCGCCGATCGGGGCCTTCGACGTGGTGCTGGTCTATTTCGTGCTCCAATACGAACCGTGCCCGCAGGCAGCGTTCGCCTCGTGGATGCGCCTGCTCGCCCCGGGCGGCCGGATCTTTTGCATCTTCCCCGTGGGGGACAGCGGCCGCGCCGACCCCATGTGCCTGCACTTTTTCTCCCGGGTGTCACTGGCGCGGCTGGCGCAAACGCATTTGTACGACTACCGGCTGACCATCACGGCCGAGGACCGGCCCGGTCGCAAGGAGCACAAGGCCGTGCTCGTCGGTTCCAAGCAAGCCTGAGCCGCGTTCGCGGCGTTTTCCTCTCCCGTTTCGCTCGATTGTTTCCTTTGGAGCGCGCCTTACCGCGCCTTGGCCAGACTCCTGCGGAAAAGGGCCAGGGCCAGCAGGAAAAAGCCCGCGCCGATGGCGGCGATGGCGACGAAGCTGGGCCAGATAAGCGAAAATCCCGCGCCGCGATAGAGGATCGCCTGGGCCAGACTCACGAAGTGCGTGGTCGGCGCGATCTGCATGATGTCCTGGACCAGTTCCGGCATGCTTTCCCGGGGGCTGATGCTGCCGGACAGGATTTCGAGCGGCAGGATGACCAGGATCATGGACAGCCCGAGCTGCGGCATGTTGCGGGCAATGGTGCCGAGAAAGACGCCGATGCAGGACGTGGCGTAAAATTGGAGCAGCGCGCCGCCGAGGAAAAGCGGCACCGATCCGGCCAGCGGCACGCCAAGCGCCCCGCGTACGACGAAGGCCAGGGACAAGGCCACGGCGGTCACCACCACGAAACCCATGGACCAGATCTTGGCCGCCAGGATCTCCACAGCCGAGATGGGCATGACCAGCAGATGCTCCAGTGTGCCGCGCTCGCGTTCGCGCACCAGCGCCGCGCCGGCCAGGAGGATGGAGAGCAAGGTGATGTTGTTGATGATCTCCATCACGCTGCCGAACCAGGAGCTGGTCAGATTGGGGTTGAACTTGACCCGCACGGCAAGCGCGACCGGCGTTGCCGCCGCGCCGCGCCGGCGCTGGACGAATTCGCGCACCGCGCCCTCGATGATGTTCTGGATGTAGCTTGCGCCGATATAGGCCTGCGACATCATGGTGGCGTCGATGTTGACCTGGATGTCCGGTTGCCGGCCGGCCAGGACGTCGTGTTCGAATTCCGGCGGGATATCCAGCACGAAGATGAAGCGCCCGGCGTCCAGGGCCGGGTCCATCTCGTAGGGGGCGATGCGGCGCGGCGTCTTGAAATAAGGGCCGTAAAAGGACTGGGTGATGCGCACGGACAGCGACGAATCGTCCTCGTCGACAATGGCGATGGGCGCGTTGTGCAGCTCCTGGGACGTGGCCCGGGCCACCACGTAAATGCCTCCGGTAAAGACCCAGACGATGACCACCAGCAGCACCTTGTCGTGCCACAACCCCCACAGTTCCTTGATGCCGAGGCGGTATATGTTTCGCAGGCGACGCATGGTCATTTCTCCTGCTTTGGGAGCAGCCAGACGCTGAGGCCGGTCAGGACCGGCACATAGGCGCAAAGGACCAGGAAATCCGGCATAAGATCGCGCAGCGACAAAGCCTTGGTGAAAATACCCCGGCTGATGTTGAGGAAATAGGTGGCCGGATACACGGTGCCGATAAAGGCCCCCGGTCCCTGCAGCGCCGCCACCGGCGTGGTCAGCCCGGAAAAGGTGACGGTGGCCAGAAGCGTCGTGATGGCGGCCACGGCCAGGGCGGCGATCTGGGTGCGGGTAAACGACGAGACCAGCAGGCCGATGCCCGTGGTCACCATCACGAAAACCAGCCCAGTGAGCGTCAGGGCGGCGAAGTTGCCCTTCACGGGCACATGGAAGGCGAAAACGGCCAGGCCGCACATGCCGAAAAAGCTGACCATGCTGACGACCACGTAGGGCAGTTGCTTGCCGAGCAGGAATTCCACCCGGGTCACCGGCGTGACGTAGAGGTTGACGATGGAGCCCAGCTCCTTTTCCCGCACCACGCCAAGGGCCGTCATGATGGCCGGGATGAAGACCAGAAGGAGCGGGATGACGGCAGGGACCATGGCGTAGAGACTCTTGAAATCCTGGTTGTAGCGGTAGCGCACCTGGACGCCGGCCGGGGCCGGAACGGTCGCCGCGCCGCTTTGGCGGGCGAGGTTTGCCAGATACAGGCTGTGCACGCCCTCCACGTAGCCGCGTATGGTCTCGCCGCGAAAGGGCATGGCCCCGTCCACCCAGACGCCGATGGTCGCCTTGCGCCCGCGCCGTACGTCCCGGCCGAAATCCGGGGGAATCTCCAAGGCCACGCTCAGATCGCCCGTGGCCATGCGGCGGTCCATGTCTATGGTGTCGGCCAGGGGAGGGAGTTCCTTAAAATAGCGCGAGCCGCTGAAATTGCGGATGTAGTCCCGGCTCTCGGGCGACTGGTCCCGGTCGAGGACCGCGAAATGCAGGTTTTCCACATCGAAGGTGATGCCATAGCCGAGGATGGCAAGCAGGATCACCGAACCCAGAAGCGAGATGAGAAGCCGCACCGGGTCGCGCAGGATTTCCCGAAGTTCCCGGCCGGCGTAGGCGGAAAGGCGCATGAGGCTCAATCCCGGGATGCGGGCCGGTCCGGCTTTCTCCGGCTCCGGTTGGGGCAGGGGAGCGGCGCCCGCCTTGTCCGGGGAGCCGGGGGCGGCCGGGCCCGAGGCCTCTTCGAGATAGGCGATGAAAGCCTCTTCCAGGGTGGCCTTGCCGCGAAGCCTGGCCAGGGCCCGCGGCGCGTCGCTGGCCAGGACCTTGCCCGCGTGCATAAGCGAGATGCGGTCGCAGCGCTCACCCTCGTTCATGAAGTGGGTGGACACGAAGATGGTCACGCCCTGGTTGCGCGATAAATCGACGAGCAGTTCCCAGAAGCCGTCCCGGGCCACGGGGTCCACACCCGAGGTGGGCTCGTCGAGAATCAGCATCTCCGGGCCGTGGATCACGGCCACGGCCAGGGACAGGCGCTGGCGGATGCCGAGCGGCAGGCGCTCGGGCAGCTCGTCGGCGTAGGCGGTGAGGTTGAACCGCGTGAGCATCTCGCCCACGCGGGCCGGGATTTTGTCCCGGGGCATCTGGAAGAGTTGGGCGTGCAGGGTGAGGTTGTGGCGCACGGTCAGCTCTTCGTAGAGGGAAAAGGACTGGGTCATGTAGCCCACGCGCTTGCGGGTCGCCATGTCCCGGGTATCGACCGCCTTGCCGAAAAGAAGCGCCCGGCCCTCGGTCGGCGGCAACAGGCCGGTCAGCATCTTCATGGTGGTGGTCTTGCCGCAGCCGTTGGAGCCGAGAAAACCGAAGATTTCGCCCCGGCGGATTTCGAAATTCACGTGGTCCACGGCGGTAAAGGACCCGAAGCGCATGGTCAGCCCTTCGGCCACGATGGCCGGCGCTTCGTCCCCCCCCGGCGCAAGGGGCGGCACCACCAGCGTCTTGTGCCCGCGCCGCCTGGATTCGGGCAGCAGACGGATAAAGGCCGTGTCCAGGTCCGGGGCCCCGGTGCGCGTGAGCATCTCGGCCGGGGTTCCCGTGGCCAGGATACGGCCGGCGTCCATGGCCGCCAGCCAGTCGAAGCCCTGGGCTTCTTCCATATAGGCCGTGGCCACCAGCACGCTCATGCCCGGACGGCCGGCGCGGATGTCGTCGATGAGCCGCCAGAACTGGCGACGGGAAAGTGGGTCCACGCCGGTGGTCGGTTCGTCGAGCAGGAGCAGGTCCGGGTCGTGGATCAGGGCGCAGCACAGGCCGAGCTTTTGCTTCATGCCCCCGGAGAGCTTGCCGGCGGCCCGGTCGCCGAAAGGGGCCAGGCCGGTGCTTACAAGCAACCGGTCGATGCGTTGGCGGCGTTCGCGCGGGCCCAGGCCGAAAAGCCGGGCGAAAAAGTCCACGTTTTCGCGCACGGAAAGGGTCATGTACAGGTTTTTGCCAAGCCCCTGGGGCATGTAGGCGATGCGCGGGCAGACCGCGTCCCGGTGCTTCGCGTCGGCCATGTCGCCGCCGAGGACCGCAACCGTCCCCCGCTGGATGCGCCTCGCCCCGGACACCAGGGCGAGCAGGCTCGATTTGCCCACCCCGTCCGGGCCGATAAGCCCGATCATGCGCCCGGCCGGGATGTCGAGGTCCACGGCCTCGAGGGCCACGACCTTGCCGTAGCGCAGTCCCACGCCGGTGAGTCGGGCCGCGCCCGCCGGGGTCATGGCGCGGGCTCCCTCACTTCGACCACGGGCGGCACCTCGCGCGGCCAGGGGGCCGCGGGATCGAGACGCACGTAGGCCACGCCGGGCAGGCCCGTCTTCACCAGCTTGGCGTAGCGCCGCAGCAACTCGGGCAGGATGTTGATCTTGATGCGAAACATCAGCTTCTCGCGTTCGGTGCGGGTCTCCACGGCCTTGGGCGTGAACTGGGCCTGGGGCGAGACGAAGGTCACCCGCCCGGGGATGGACAGATCCGGCCGGGCGTCGAGCACGATGCGCGCCTCGGCGTCGAGGGCCGTGCGTCCCACCTGGGAGGTGGGCAGAAAAAGGGTCATGTAGACGTCGGTGAGGTCGAGCAGGGTGACGACCTGCCCGCCTACGCCGAGGACTTCCCCGGGTTCGGCCAGGCGGTAGAGCACCCGGCCGTCGATGGGCGCGGTCAGGGTGCAGTCCGCGATGTCGGCCTGGATCGTCTCGGCTCTGGCCCTGGCCGCCTCGATGGCCGCCTGGGCCTCCTCGACGCCGGCCTCGGCGGCTTCCAGGGCGGAGGTGGCGGCGAAAACCTGGGCCTTGGCCGCCTCGAGCAGGGCATTGCTGGTCTCCCGGGCGGTCTGGTCCACGTCGAGCTTTTCGCGGGCCACGATGCCACCGGTATGCAGCACCTTGGTGCGGCGCAGTTCGATTTCAGCCAGTTGGAGCTGGCTTGCGCGCTGGGCCACCAGGGCCTCGGCGGCGGCGATTTCGTTTTGGCGCTGGGCAACGGAGGCCGCGGCGCTGGCCTTTTTGTGCGCGGCCTGCAGGGTGGCCGCCTGGGCCTCGCGCAGGTCGGCGTCGAGGACCTTGGTGTCGATTCTGGCCAGTACCTGCCCCACCGTGACGTCGTCGCCTTCCCGCACGGTCACGGCGGTAAGACGCCCGGCCAGTTTTGTGGCGACATCCACCTCCGTGGCTTCGATGCGTCCGTTGCCCACGGCAAAAGCCCCGCCGAGGTCGCGGGGCTTGAGTTTGTACCAAGTGAAAAAGCCTCCGGCGGCGAGGAGCAGGAGCAGGAGAAAGACGAGCCAACGTTGGGACTTTTTTTGCGGCATGGGCATACTCCGTCGACGTCGCCCGGTAAGGCTGCCCGTTTCGTTCCAAGGGCAATGCCCTGGGACAGCCAGAGAGCCTTGTGAGAAAGTTACTATACTACGTATCCTGAAGCAATGTTCAAGAACCCTGGGCCGATGGAAAAGAAAGGTTTCTCGCCATGGGCCTGGGAGTCCCGCCTGTCGCGCCACCGCATCCTGCGCGAAGCGATGGCGTTTTCGTTGCCGTGTCCGCGCCGGCAGGCCCAGGCTGCGACGCGATACGGTGGAGTCGATGCCGACGGGGTTGCGCTCTGGGAGACCGCGTGCAGTATTTTATACCCGCCAAAGAAGGGCGGATGGATGCTTCCCGCGACACCTAGTGATCCTCGCGGCTGGCGGCGAAGGGGGGGGCCACCCCGCAATGGGCGCGGAAACGCTCGATCAGCGGCGACGGGGACAAGCTCAAAATGAAAAAGGCCTTTTGGGAGCCACCCAAAAAGCCTTTTTCTAAAATGGTTTGTTCAGAGGAAGGATATTTCCTCTATTGCAGGGAGCGTGCCAAGACATGATGATTGGTTTCCTTGGCAGTCTTCGGCTTATTTTTCAGTGTGTTAGGATGTTTGCCGGTGGCTGGCCAGCGAGAGCCGGCCCGGCGTGGCGTACAGAATCCTTTACTGTGCCGGGGAAGCCACGAAAAGAGGCCAAGGATTTATACCCGGCGCGGCCGGCGGCCAGGGGGCTGGCGCTCAGCGCCATTTCGTCTTGTCGAAGAGCCCCCGCTTGGAGAGTTCGTTTTGCTTGTATCGGTCGAAATCGAAATGCCCGGGGACGGTCGCACCGTCATGGCGGTTGGCCGCTATGGCGAAGATGGCTACCAGGGCGATAAGGCCCACGGCAAGGCTGATAAAGATCCATTCCATGCTCTTTACTAGCAGGGGAAAAGGCGCGTGTCATCCTCGGATGCGAAGGGGCCAGGAAGGTTGTCTGCCTAAAAGGACTTTTGCGACAGGCTGTTAGGCCTCCTTGGTCGCGTCCTGGATGATTTTCATTGTCGCGGCCTTGCGCGACTCCAGGATGAGCAGAAACACTTCCGAGCCTTTTTGCCGCCGCTCCCACCATTCAGGATCGGCAAGGGCCAGGATCGCGTCGGCAACAGCGTCCCGCTTTTCCCGTGGCACGGACCGCAGCCGGGCCAGGCACAGCTCTTTCGCGTCGACCTTCATGTCCGCCAGGCTGGCCCGCTTCGGGCTCTCCTTTTTCATGCGGCACATTAAAAGCTGTACGTTCCGGTGGTCGGCATGAGCGCCCCACCTGCGGCACCATTTTGATTGTTCCCAAGAGCCTGATTTAACATTGGTTTGAGCCCTTCAAGGCTCTTGTTATCATTGTTCGATTTGTTGCTGTGGTAGTTGAGGCGGGGGGAAGATTTGTATCCGGATTGATTGGCGGTTGTTTTCGCGGCGTTATCGCCCTGCTGCGGATCCTGGGATGTATTTTCCGCAAATGAAACGCCTGTCGAAAGAAGAAAACATGCGAACAGCAAGATAAACGTTTTCATAGGCCTTTCCTGCTTGCAAAGGTGCGTTGGGCCGTGCTGCGCCCGGTACGTCTCGACCGTCCGGGCACCAAGGCCCTGAGCGTAGCAGAGAGGCGACCGTTGCGCCAGGGCGTCAAGGGCGGGGACCCGGACTTTGGCCTTGGCTTTTGCCCGGGGGACCCCATGCCCGGGCGCGCCGGGGAGGCGGAGTGTCCGTGAGCGGGCTCATATTCTTCCTCGGCCAGGCACGGCCTGGGCGGGCCCCCGGTTCGCCGGTGGCGTGTCTGGCGCGGAAGGTCGTTGCCGCGCGCTCATCGTGTCCAGGTCGTTTTGTCGAAGAGCCCCCGGAGATTGAGCTCCCTGGTCTTGTACACGTCGAAGTCGAAATCCCGGGGGAGAAGCCTGCGCGCCGGCCGCCCCGTTCTGGCGAAAAGGCGCGGCAGACAGGCAAGAATGGCCAGCACGAGCAACCACAAGAAGACATTCATGACGGACCTCCGCGTTTGTTGGCGCGCGATGCTCCTCGGCCAAAGGCCCTGGTCAACATCCGGGCAACCTGATCGGGGCCATGAATCGTGACATCGGTTCGCCGGTCTTTTTCCCCCAGGGTGCGGCCAAGGCTTTCGAACATGCCGCCTGCCGCGGCGGCGATGCGCGTGGTCGTGCCAAGCCAGATGTCGATGCGGCGCGCCTCGTCGCACAGGGCTTTGACGAGGCAATCGCCGAGGTTGCGCACGCAGTCCTCGCCCAGGTCGCTGTAGAGGGTGATATGCATGTTGCCGCCTGCGGTCGTGACGTAGAAAAGACCGCCGTCCTCGGGCGAAATGTAGATTTCCTTCCTGGTTTCTTGGTCCGTTGGGGGCAGCCGGATGTGCCAGCGCATGGCGTCCAGGCAGGAAACGGAAACGGCCGTCAGCCCCCCCGCGACGCTGCATCTGGCCATGGCTTGCCGGATAAACCGCCGTGGAGCCCTGGGCTCCCGTGTGTTTTTCAAATCCTGCGGGGGGGATTGCAATGGTCGGGTGGCTTCCATCTTCCGGTCCTCGTTGACGCCGCTTGTCCGGGCGTTTTTTTGCACCTTTAGCGCAGCCGACGCTTTTTGAAATCGGGCTTTCACCTGTCCGTTATCGGGAAATATTCCCGTTTTTTTGGGAGCGCTTCCCGGAATTTACCGCCTTCTCCCTATCGACCGACAGGAGGGGGGGCATGCTAGAGATGCGGCCGTTTTCTTTTTCCATGGCCTTCTTTCACGACAGAGCCTCAGGCAACCCTTCGAGGAGCACCATGCAACACGGGCAAAAGACCAATGACGTGCTGGGAACCGCCAATCGCGGGACCCCTGTGGAATCGGGATTGTGCAGTTTGTGCCGGGAAGATTGCGCCGGCCGCTGCGAGACGTGGCTGTCGAGCCTGGCTGGTCGAGCCATGCTGTACCCACGGGATTTCGGCAAGGTCACGGCCGGCGCGGGCAATGCCTGCCCGGGCGGCATTTCTTATGACACGCTGCGTATCCAGGGACGGCTCTACGGCGCCTGGGGCCTTGCGCCCGGCCTGACCGCCTCGCCGGACGACTGCCTGTTTCACAATGTCGGTCTGGAAACGACCTTCGGCCGGACCCGGAAGACCAGGATCAAGCTTCCGCTCATGACCGGCGCGCTGGGCTCGACCTTCATCGCGGCGCATTATTGGGACTGTTTCGCCGTGGGCTGTGCCCTGGCCGGCATCCCCATCGTGGTCGGGGAAAACGTGGTCGGCGTCGACCGGCAGGCCGTTTTGGAGCATGGACGCATCCGGCGCGCCCCGGAGCTGGATCGCCGCATCGACGTCTACCGGCGCTACCAGGACCGGGACGGCTACGGGGCGATGATCGTGCAGCTCAACGTCGAGGATGCCCGCAACGGCGTGGCCGAATACCTTATCGACAAATACGGCCCGGACGTGACCATCGAACTCAAATGGGGGCAGGGGGCCAAGAACATCGGTGGTGAAATCAAGGTCCGGGACCTCGACTACGCCCTATTCCTCAAAAAGCGCGGCTACCTCGTGGATCCCGATCCCGAGCTGCCCGAGGTGACGCGGGCTTATGCCGCCGGGGCCATCCGGGAATTTGCCCGCCACAGCCGGCTGGGCTATACGGATGCGGCAAGCGAGGGCCAGGTGCGGGAGGGCTTCCTGGAAAGGGTGGCCTACCTGCGGCGTCTGGGTTTCGAGCGCATTTCGCTCAAGACCGGCGCCTACGGCATGGAGGCGCTGGCCATGGCCATCCGTTATGCCTCGCTGGCCGGCCTCGATCTGCTCACCATCGACGGTTCCGGCGGCGGTACGGGCATGAGCCCCTGGAACATGATGGAGACCTGGGGCGTGCCTTCCCTCCTGCTCCACGCCAAGGCTCGGGAATACGCGGCCCTGCTCGCCGCCTCGGGACAGCCGGTGGCGGACATGTCCCTGGCCGGCGGCTTCGCCCGGGAGGACCACGTGTTCAAGGCGCTGGCCCTGGGCGCGCCGTTCGCCAAGCTCGTCTGCATGGGAAGGGCCCTCATGATCCCGGGGTTTCTCGGCGCGAACATCGAGGGGGCCCTGCATCCCGAACGGCGGGAGCGCGTGCACGGCAACTGGGAGAGCCTGCCGAAGTCCGTGTCGTCGCTTGGCACTTCGCCCGAGCAGCTTTTCGCCACCTGGCACACGCTGCAAAGCCTGCTCGGCGCGGCGGAGATGGAGCGCATCCCTTACGGGGCCGTGGCCACCTTCACCTTGCTGGACAAGCTCGGGGCCGGGCTGCAACAACTTCTGGCCGGGGCGCGGAAGTTCTCCGTCCAGGCCGTTTCCCGGGAGGATATCGTGGCCGCGAACCGGGAAACCGAGCGTGAAACCGGCCTCGCCTACGTCGCGGAGGCCGAGGACGCCATAGCCAGGCGCATTCTGCTCTCCTGACAGGGGGCGGCGCGTACAGGCAGGAAACGACGCCGGACCGGGGAAAACGCCGGTCCGGCCTGTTCCCGACAGGGACGCATTCGATTCGGAACGACCTATGGAGAAGACCGAAAGGCAACGTGCCCTTGCCGCCGGGGCCGCCGTGGCCGCCGGGGAACAACGCCGGACAACGGCCGGACCGGAGTCCGCACCCGAGGAGGTCACGGCGGCCCTGCGCGAGCGCGTCAAGGAATTGGACTGCCTTTACGAAATCACGCGGCTTTCGCAGCGCCACGACCTGGCCCTTGACGACATCCTGTCCGGCGTGGGCGGCATCGTGGCCCGGGCCTGGCAGTATCCCGAAATCGCCAGTGTGAAGCTGACGATCGGCGGCCGCGGCTTTGCGACGCCCGCGGCGCGGCGGCCCGTGGCGAAGCAGTCGAGTCCGATCCGGGTGCATGGGGAAGCCGTCGGCCACATCGAGGTGGGCTATCAGGGCAAGCGGCCGCCCTGCGACGAGGGGCCTTTCCTGCGCGAGGAACGCCATCTGCTCGATGCGGTCGCCGACCACCTCGGGAGAATCATCGAGGCGCGCGAAAACGAGGAGCGGCTGCGGCGGTTGTCCCAGGAACTCCTCAAGGCGCAGGAACACGAGCGGCAGCGCATTGCCCGCGAACTGCACGACGATGTGGGCCAGACCCTGTCCGTGACCCGCATGCATCTGGAGGGGCTGCTGCCCCTGCTCGGGGCTTCCGATCAGGATGGGGCGCGGTGCGTCAGGGAAAAGGTCCAGGAGTGTTCCACTCGCCTGGGAACGGCCATCATGGCCTTGCGTGATCTGGCCTACAACCTGCTGCCGCCGGCCTTGACCCAGCTCGGCCTGGCCGAAACCGCCTGCCGCTTGTGCCAGGAGCTCTCCGCCCGGCACGGGGTGGCCATCGCCTTTTCCGCCGACGGGATGGAAGCGCTCCATATGCCCTTTGAAACGAGCATCAATCTCTACCGCGTGTTGCAGGAAGGATTGGCCAACGCCTGCCGTCATGGCCGCTGTTCGAACATTTCCGTGCGCTTGGTCGCCTCGTATCCCCACTGCCTGCTCCAGATAAGCGACGACGGCCAGGGGTTCGATCCGGAGACGCGCCTTCCCCAGGCCTTGGCGGAAAAGCACATGGGGCTTTGGAGCATGGGCGAACGTATCCGGCTGCTCGGCGGACGGTTCACGCTGCGCGCGCGTCCCGGCAAGGGGGTGCGCATCAAGGTGGAAGTCCCCGTGGAGGGACAAGGCCCATGTCCGATGCCCTGAAGATTCTCCTGGTCGATGACCATCCGCTCTTTCGGGAGGGGCTGCGCTCGCTGATCGCCGGGCAATCGGCCTACACCGTCCTTGGCGAAGCCGGCACGGCCGGGGAGGCGTTGGAGCTGGCCAGGACGCAGGCGCCGGACATCGTCGTGCTGGACATCGGCCTGCCCGACGCCGACGGCATCGAGGTCATCCGGCGGTTGCGCGCCCTGCCCGCGCCGCCGCGCATCCTCGTGGTCAGCATGCACACGCGCCTGGATCTGGTGGCGGAGAGCCTGCGGCTGGGGGCGCTCGGCTATGTCCTCAAGGATTCCGCCGCGGTCAGTTTGCTGCACGGCCTGGACGCCGTTTCCCGGGGGGATCGCTACCTCGACGGGGCCATAGTGCCCCAGGTGCTCCTCAAGCTCGACGAATACGCCACGCATCGCTCGCGGCCCGCCGATCCGGCCTACGACACCCTGACCCGCCGTGAACAGCAGATCCTGCGCCTGCTGGCCGAGGGGCGCGGCGTCGCGGCCATTGCTGCGGATCTCTATATTTCCCGCAAGACCGTCGAAAACCACCGCTCGAACATCTTCGGCAAGCTCGGCTTTTCCAATATGGCCGAGCTGGTCCATTATGCCGTCAAAATGGGCCTTATCGAAGTGGGTGACGACACGGCATGACCCTGCCCTCCGCGCTGGCGGGGCTGTCCGGTCGCAGTGGGGGGGCAGCCTCTGGGAAAAAACGCTTGACCTGCCCGTCCCCGGAAGTGTAGCTCCCCCGCTCCGACAACAGCCAACGAAACCAACGCTTTTTGTCCCCCGGCTTTTTTTCGGGAACGAAATCCCGGTGGGGGGACTTCGGGACGGGGCGGGGCATCGCGCCGGTTCCCGGTTCCGTTCCCAGGCATCGCGGATCCGGGGGCGCGCGCGTGCGCGACATTCCGTGGCCATAGTTTAACACCCTGAAATAATTTCAAATCAAATTTCGTGAAGGGGTCGCGTTGACGCGGTGTCAACGGGGTCTTTTTGCTTTTTCCGCCGGGTTTCGTGCCTGGGTCAATCTGTTGGCGCCAGAGAAATACGGAGATGTTATGTCGGTGGCTCTTGGAATTGATTTCGGAACATCAAATTCCGCTGTTGGTTTTTTAAAGGACGGCCTTCCTTGTCTTGTGGAATTGGAAGGCAAGAGGCAAACGATTCCGAGCGCCATTTTTTTTGACACCGAAGAGCATGCAGTGCTGTTCGGAAATGAGGCGATAGCGTTTTATATGGATGGTTGTGAGGGGCGTTTGTTGCGATCCCTCAAGAGTATCCTTGGCAGCTCGCTGATCAACGAATCGACGGAAGTGGGCTACGAAAACATTCTCTTTAAAGATATTATCGTCAGTTTCATAGAACAGTTGAAGCGCAGGGCCGAAGCCACTGTGGGCCATGCTGTCGAGAATGTGGTCATGGGGCGGCCTGTTCGGTTTGTGGACGCCGACGAGCAGGCCGATGCGCTTGCGCAAGGGCATCTGGAGGAAATCACAAGAAAGGCCGGTTTCCGCCATGTGTTTTTTCAGTATGAACCAATAGCGGCGGCTCTGGATTATGAACAATCGGTCACGAAGGAAGAGCTTGCGTTGATTGTCGATATCGGTGGCGGCACGTCCGATTTTTCCATCGTTCGCGTTTCCCCGGACAGGCGGGGCAAGCTGGACAGGAAGCAAGACATCCTCGCCAACACGGGCGTGCATATCGGCGGGACCGATTTGGACTTGAAACTGAGTCTCGAGCAAGTCATGCCGTTGTTCGGCTACAGGACGCGGACAAGGAGCCTTTTCCCCGGTGATGCGATACTGGATCTGCCTCCAACCTATTATCGCGAGCTGGCGACATGGCACAAAATAGTCTTTTTGTATAACAACAGAGCGTTGCAAGGCGTAAAAAACATTCACTACCATGCACAGCGGCAAGATCTGGTGGATCGGCTGGTCAGGATTATCCAGAAGCAGGAAGGCCATCGCCTGGCCGGTGATGTCGAGGCTGCCAAAATTGCGCTTTCGGAAAGGGATGCCGCCTCAGTCTCGTTGCACTATGTCGAGAATGGCCTTCACGCCTCAGTTTCCCGGAGTAGGTTCGAGGGTGATATCGAGAAGGAAAAAGACGGCATCGTTTTCCAGATCAAGGAATGTCTCAAAAGGGCCGGCGTATCCTCTTCGAAGATACAGACGCTTTTCATGACAGGTGGAAGCACGGCGATTCCGCTCATAGCACAAGCGTGCAGAGATGCTGTTCCCTCTGTGCGCATGGTCGAGGGCAACAGGTTCGGGAGTGTCGGGATGGGGCTTACGATTGATGCGGGGATCAAATTCGGGAGATAAAAGAGGGGGGCATATCGGGACGTTCCCCCGGCCGTGGCGGCCAGGAAACGGCATCGGCCCGGGCAAGCGGAAGAGGGCAGGCTCACGAAGGAGAACCTTTTCCGGCTAAAATGCCCCAGCCCAGGCCCCAGGCGATTCTCCGGAGCTTAGCCGCCCGGGAGCCCGTCACGGTCTTCCGCCGGATCCGGCAGGCCTGTTTCCCCGCGCCTGGCGCGTTCGAACTCCTCGCGGACCATGTCGCGGAGGGCGGCCGCCCTCTGGTCAGCGCCCTGGATGGCGTCCCAGTCCGGTTCCCGGCCGACCTTCTGCAGGAGCAGGCCATCCGCGCCGAACCAGTACGGCAGCAAACCGGCCAGAAAATACCCCCTGGCCAGCAGCAACTCCACGGCTGGAGGGGCTGCCGCGTCGCCAAGGTTCAGGAATATCTGGAGCACGCCTTGTGGTCCGGCCTTGGCTTCGGCCGCGGAAACAACAGCGCCAAAATCCCTGCCGGCCCGGGTTACGGTCAGGCGCATGAGGCCGGTCTTCTGGATGAAGAAAGGGCTCGCCAGGGTATCTCCCGAGAGCGCCGCCGCAGAAGAAAACACTCGGGGGAGCGCCAGTTCCGCATACATCGTCTCGCAAAACGTCCGGTATGGCTCGGGCGCATGCACGTCGCGGGAGGTCTTTTCGAACACCTTGAACATCAACAACAGCGAGATGTCGCGAGCCCCGTCGTTCTCCTTGGCCTGGACGCCGGACGACATGCATTCGACCTCGAGTCCGGTAAATGCCAAGCCCCTGGGCAGAACGATACGTTGGGAAACCGTATGGTTGCTCACGGCCTCAAGGAAGACCACGGGGATTCGCAGCTGCTTGGGTAGTTTGTCGTGGGCCACCAGGCTGAATTCCGTGCTGAGGCCCCTTTTTCGATAGCTTTTGAGGACCATGAGTTGTCCGGCTTCGTATACGCCGGGATTGGGCGCGTGGCGAAACAGTCCGAACAGCCCGACCACCTCCCCACGCGGCGTCCGGGCGACCACGGTGTATTGGTCGTCCGTGGCATTGCGGCGGATGATCTCCTTTGGGTCGTAGACATGCTCCAGCGGAAAGGTATCGCCGTATGTCGCATAATAGGCCAGGGCGACGCCCAGGGCGTCCTCGGGACGAAAAAGCTCTATCGCGACATCCTGGCCGGGCTCGATCACCCGGTGCGACTCCCGGAGTTTTCCGATCAATTCCTCGCGTCCCATGCGCATCTCCTCAGGCTCCCGGGGCCCCGTTTCCTCGGCTGGAGCGGAAGCGAAGGTCACGCCCCAAGGCTCGCATCGCCCACCACCAGTTTCTGGTTGAGGAAATCCACCACGGTGAATCGCGGGGCAAAGACCGGTTCACGGTCCACCAGGCCGGTTCCCCGAAGCAGGCAGGTCAGGACTTCGCAGGCGAGCAGCGTGTTCGCCGCCAGAGCGCCGATGGCCGTGGTGGGCAGGATGCCGGACGCGCCGCCCCCGGCAATGCGGTCCATGACCGGACGGTTGAAGAAGTCCCCGAAAAGCGACGGCAGCAAACCCTGGTTGCCGTCGGACCGCTCCTGCACCAGCCGCCAGAATGCCTCCGGCATCATGCCGCCCGGCTCGTGGGCCACCAGCAGGGTGCCGAAGCCGATGGCCCCGCAGGTGAACATGGGGAGGTCGTATTTTTCAAGCAGGGCAGGAGTCATGGCCTTGATATCGTGGCCTTTCTCCACATCGATAACGCCGACGTACACGTCGGCCCCGGCCAGAAACCCTTCGAGATTGCCGCCGGTGACACCCTCCGGGAAGCATTCGAGCTCCAGGGCCGGATTGATGGACCGGGCCAACTCCACATACACGTCGAGCTTCGGGCGCCCCATGGTCTGGCCCAAGGCCCCGGCCTGCCGGTTCATGTCCGGCGGGTCGAAAACGCCGTTTTCCGCCAGCCGGAAACGCGTCACCCCGCAGCGGACCAGGGCCAGGAACGCGCCGCCGCCCACGCCGCCAAGCCCGGCCAGGGCGACAACCTTGCCCCGCAGGACCGCCAGACCTTCCTCGGTAAAGATGGGCACCGCCCGGTTCAGGAATGCCTCGGCCATGCTCACCCCCGGCATCCCGACGCGCCGTCGCACAGGGAGTAGACGGTTTCGCCGTGGCTGTGGCGATCGGCGTCGCTCAGGCGCAGATCGCCGAGCAACTCGGCCATGACTTCCGGCTCACGGTGGTAGCCGAGTTCCTCCACTTCCCGCAGGGCCTCTTCGCGGGAGAGCAGCCCGAAGAAGACCCCCGCGCCCACTTCCACGATGGACTGTGGGAAGGAGGTGGAGCGCATGTTGCGAAAGCGCATGTACTGGCAGTAGTCCTTGACTTTTTCGATGCGGCAGCTGGTGTGCAGCAACCCCTTCTGGCCCGGGGGCATCTTCCAGTCCATTTCCTTGTGCATCAACGTCGCGACCTCCTTCCAGGAGCCGTAGAGCGCATTCGTCTTTAGGCGGAGGAATTGCGGCACAAAAACGGATTCGTCCTTCCTGGCCCGCGCAAGGAGGCGATCGAGAGGTCCGTAGATCGGGTTCAGACCGCTTCGGATGGACCGCTGGTAGCGGATGTAGTCCGCCATGAGGGAAAAGGGATCGGGCGGTTCGGGCGCGCGGGCCGCCATCCCCAGGAATTGGAGGGTCTGCTCGCGGATGGACAGGGGCGCCGGCCGGGCCGGTCCCTTGCCGGATTGCAGGCTGCGCATGACATGGCTCATGACCGCGAGCTGGACTTCCTCGACCCCCTGCATGACCACCGGGATCCGTTCCGAGGCGGCGAGCGGAAAGAAAAGGACATGGGCCACGGTCGGGCAGAGGCACGGCGCTCCCACCTGGCCGAACTGGGCGCGCATGGCGTCCCGGACGGCGTTTATCGGCAGGGTCCGTTCCACCAGTTCGACATCCGGCAGCAGTTCGAGGGCCCGGCGGATATTCCCGCGGCAGGTGTCGTTGGTATAGGGCATGTTCCAGGACGCGGCCAGGACGCGCAGCCCGAGTTGTTTCGCCAGATACCACAGCAGAAAGGTGGAATCCTTGCCGCCGGTGCAAAGGACCATGACGTCGAAGCGGGAGTCCTTGTTGGCCTTGGCGATCGACAGCAAGGCGGCCTCGTCCACGGCATTGCGCGGCCCGGCGGAACCTCCCGTTTGTTCGGCCCGCTCGTAGCACTGGCAGAAGGCGCACACCCCCCGGGCATCGAACTCCAGCCCCGGCAGCAGATGGTCGTCGGCCACGCATCGGGTGCAGGTCCGCTTGTGATCGGCCGTGGACGGCTGCCGCCGGTCCTGCTTGTCCACCACGATCCCCTCCGCGACCAGTCGGCTGAAGGTCTCGCTTTCGCGTACGGCCGCCGGCAGGCTGTCCAGGGACGTCGCGCCGTCAAGCCCGGCCAAGGCCTCGGCCAGGGCAGCCGGCACGGGCAGGACCGTTTCCTGATGGTGGGGCGGATTGCGCAGGCCGTAATAGACCAGGACCTTCCCGTCCCGACTGTCACGCACCGCCCAGCGGTATTGAAGTGCGGGATGCGATGGCAAACGCATGGCGACCTCGTTTCGGTTTCGGTAAGACCATGGAAACGGCCTGGACCATGCGGGTGCCGCTCTCCGTGCCCTGTGGTTCCCCGATTGCGCGGGCATGTTGCTGTGTCCCATCCTGAAGTGCGAGGATGTGTTTTTCGTATGCCATGGGCGGGATGACGTCGAGCGTAAACCGCTGCCGGCCGGCATGGCCGGTTTGCCGCGCGGACGGGAATCCGCTATCCTCCTTTGCCAGGAAGCGACCAAGGTCCATCAAGCCTGTTGCCGGGAGTTCCCTATGTCCGAGGACGTCAGCGTGTCGCTGGAGATTCCGGCGGAAACCGTTTTTGCCTGTCCCGTGGCCGGGCTGGCCAACGTTCTGGCGGAACGCGCGGGCTTCGGCCAGAGGGAACGCTACCGCTTCCAGTTGACTGTCGAGGAATTCTGCCTGTGCCTCGCCGGCCTCGCCGAGGGCAGCCGGCCCCTCGCCCTTGGCCTCACCGGCAAACGGCACCAGTTGTGCGCCTCGTTTGCCTTCCAGGCGGGCAACCTTTCCCTGGGCGCGCTGAACATCACATCCCGCGCCTCGCTTTGCACGACCGACGACGCGTTAGCCGGGGATATCGGCCTGCTTTTGGCCGGCAAGGCCGCGGATCGTTTCCATCTCAAGCATCAGGGCGCGGATCGGTTCCTCCTCGAAGCCACTGTGGACAGATCGTATCCGCCGGTCGCGCCGGTCCGCCTTCCCGAGGGCTTGCGCGCGCCCTTCGCCATCCACCCGGATCCCAGCCCGGCGCAGCTCACCCACGCCGCCACCCTGGCCATCTCCGCCTATCCTCCCTGGCAGTGCCCAAGCAGCTTCCGGACGCCCGGCAAGTTTCCCGACATGGTGGCCGAGGGCCAAGTGGCTTGCATCCTGGCCTGCGACGCCACGGGGCAAATCGCCGGCCTGTTGCCCTGGAGCCCGTGCAGCGGGCAGGCCCTGTATTTTTCCGGTCCCTTTGTGTTTACCCCACCGGAAATGACGGCCGGCGTGGCCCGGCTTCTGGTCGACGGCTTCCTGTCGGCCGTGGCCCGAGGGCCGCACAGCATCGTGCTCAGTTTTCGGGCCACCGCCGATCTCCCCCAGGCCTCTTTCGAGCCCCTGGGGGCTCTCCAGTCCATGACGGACGGTCGTTTGGAATCCCACCCGGTGGTGTTTCGCCATCTGCGCGAGGATAACGGCCTGGCGGTCTGGTGCGCGCCGCAGCTGGAGGAATTCCTGCGCCAGACGTATGACCGACTGGCCTTGCCCCGGGACATCCTGCCCGTGGAGGTGCCGACCGGCCGGTCCCGACGGGAATCCCTGCTCGGCGCCACTTATGACCAGGTTCGCAAATTCGCCGAGTTGGAGCCGTTTCTCGACGGCGAGGACCTCACGGCGAATTTGGCGGCTCATGTGGCGGCCTTTCGCCGCAAAGGCATCGGCGCCATCCTCTATTCCATGGATCTTGCCGTTCCCTGGGAAGCGGCCCTGGCCGGCGACCTGATCGAGGCCGGCTTCGCGCCGATGGCCGTCCTTCCCCAGGGCGGGCAGGCTGACAAGGTCATCTGGCAGTATGCGCGGCTTGCTTGATCTCGTGCCGGACTATGTCCGGTCTTTCGAGCGCTACGTTCCCAGCCGGCCCGATCCGGTGCTCATGCGCCAGTTCGGCGTGGAGCACCTTTTCCGGCTCAACAACAACGAAAACGCCCTGGGGCCGCCGCCCTTGGCCCAAGAGGCCATTGCCGCCTTCCGGCCCGAGCTGGGCGCCATCTACCCCAGCGGCGACGCCTATGACCTGCGCCAGGCCCTGGCCGCCCGTTTCGGCAAATCCCCGGACCGGTTCCTGGTCGGCAACGGCTCCTGCGAGGTCATCAGCTCCGTCATCCGGGCCTTCTGCGGGCCTGGCGACGCCATTGTGACCGCCGACAAGACCTTTGCCGTCTACGAGTGGGTGGCGCAATTTTCCGGAATCGAAACCCGGCTGGTTCCCCTGGCGGGTCGGGCCCTGTCAGCCGCAGCCATGCTGGCGGCCGTCACGGAGCGCACCAAGGTCCTCTTCGTGTGCAATCCCAACAATCCCACCGGGTCCTGGTGGAACCGGGCCACCCTTGAACGCTTTCTGACCGCCCTCGACGGCCGGGCCCTGGTGGTGCTCGACGAGGCCTACCGCGAGTTCCTGGACGATCCGGATTTTCCCGACGGCATGGAGGTCATGGAGCGCCACGCCAACGTCCTGGTCTTTCGCACCTTCTCCAAGATGTACGGCCTGGCCGGTTTTCGGATCGGCTACCTGTGCGGCTCCCTGGAGGCGGTGGATATCGTGCGGCGCACCCACATCGCCTATTCGGTGAACATCCTGGGCCAGATCGCGGCCATGGCGGCCTTGGCCGACGACGCCGGGCACCTTGCCGCCACCCGGCGCATGGTGGACGAAGCCAGGTGCTTTCTCCGCGACCTGTTTGACGCCATGGGGCTGGAATACGTGAGCCAAGCCGGCAACTTCATCATGGTCCGCACGCCGATCTCCGACACCATGCTCTACCGCAAGCTCATGCGCGAGGGCGTGATGGTGCGCACCATGACCGGCTTTCGCTGCCCAAACTGGATTCGCGTCACCCTGGGCCGGGAGCAGGCTATGGAAGCCTTCGCCAAGGCCCTGCCCAAGGTCCTGAGCACGCATGAACGCCCGGACGTGATCCCGTCCCACAAGGGACGCATTTGGCGCGTTCGCTAGCGAAACAAGCGGGGTACAAAACCGGCAGGAGTGTCTCTGGGACAGGCCTGACGGTTTTTTGCCTCCCGTGCCATCTTAATTGGCGGCAAGTTCAGGCGCGCCCCAGACAGGAGCCAGCCGGACCAATTCCTCGCGCGGCAATTGCACCAACACCGGTTTTTTCGAAGCGTCGAGCCAGCCTAACATAGCACGCAGGCTCGGTTCGGCCATGGCCGTGCAGCCCGCCGTGGGCGCGCCAGGACCCCGCCACAAGTGCATGAAAATGCACGAACCGGCCCCTGGCCGGGCGTTCGGGGCATTGTGATCCACGAACAGTCCGAAACGATACAGGCCGTCCGGCCGCAACATCCGCTCCTCACTGCCCCAGTCCTTGGTTGCCGTGTTCTCCTCGAACATTTGATTGTAATACTTGGATGCGACGGTATCCACGCAAACGGTTTGCGTGGTGACCTGGTACACGGGGAACCTGGGCGATGCTCCGGCGGACTCGGACGGGCCGATAAAGGCGCGCGGCAAACTGAAAACGCCTGCAGGCGCACGCCCGTCCCCTTCCGCCTTGACCGGAGCCGCTGAGAGCCGTTCGCCATGCAGGCCTCTGCCCCAGGCCAGGCCGTTTCGCCCCAAACTCACGGGCACTTCATCGCCAACAGGGTGCCAGGTCCCCTTGGGCCCGGAACGCTCGAAACGGCGCAGCCGGGCATGGTCCGTGTTCCAGTTCCCGGCCACCACCAGCACAAGTTGGCTGGACCCTGCCAGAGGCGAAGTCCGCACCAGGGCTGGATCGATTTGCGCCTTCGGTTTTTTGGCGGCCTGGCACCCCAGCCCCAGGCCCATGACAAGGACGATCAGGAGTGACAACGTCGTATAGTGTCTCATGTCTTGCGCTCTCCCTGGCAGTCATGGTTGCGTCATCCGACGACCGCTCTGTCTTAGCCTGATATTTCCAAGCCGGGAAGGGCGTGGGGGGCTATTCGGTCGTGATTGTTCAGAAATGAGTCGGCCGGGCGACTCCTGGCGGTTCTCCAGAGCTGAGCCGTTTGGGCGGTTTTCCCGCCCCGGTGGTGGCGAAGCCGCGAAGCGCCGGACGCTTGGAACGCGGAACTGGCAGGAGCTCATGGCCCGGCTTTCGATCTTTTTCAGGAACGGCGCAAAGACTCTCTCTGTAGCCCCCTCAACCAGGGACGTTTCCACAGTTTTCGGGACACTCCCTTCTTCTTTCTTGCGCCAGCCCTTCCTCCCAGGGCCATGTGAAAGCTTGTGTTGTCCCCCCTCTCCGGCGAAGCGGTTCGGCCAGTCGTCTGCGGCTCCCCCGATTCCGCGCTGCGATCCAGAGCCAGAAACCCAAGGCGGGATAGGTGAAGACGGCGCCGGGAAAACGCGCTGCCGTAACCAACTCCAATTCTCTTCCATTTTTTGGGGAGCGTCATTTGATGGATGCAGCACTTTCCGAATAAAGTTCAAGCTGGTGCGGAGAATGATCTGGCGCTAAACTGTGAGAGGTGCTAGAATGGAAACAATCGATGATTGTTGATGGCCAGGATATGAATTGATCTGAGCAAGGCGCGTGCCGGGATGAGGGGCGCTGCATCGGTGTTCATGGAACTCGCCTATCATGAGGTGTATTTCACGGGAAATATACTTGCCAGACAATACTATTTCTTTCGTTATGTTCATGCTTGTTGGCAAGAAAGTTGGCTTAAAACGCCTTCCTTGAGAAGGTGAATGGCCACTTGGCGTGGATTATTATTGAAAAAAGAAAATAAATAGCTGGTGATGCGATAAATTCAGAAAATTACCTTGATACAATAAACCTCAGGAGGCTTCTTATGAATGCTCAGACAATGCCGAAGCTTTTCGTCAATGGGCACATCTATCAGAACGCCGCGAGTCTCGTGGACAACCTGCTTGTGAAGGACGGCTTGGTCGCGGCCGTCAACGTCAATCCGTCCGAACACAAAGACGCCGAGGTTGTCGATCTTGCCGGTGCCGCCGCATATCCCGGATTTTGCGATAGCCATGTCCACCTGGTCGAATCGGGCCTCATGTTTAGCGGAGCGGACCTGCGCGGCAAGGATACGCCGGAGAAGATCGCCCAGGCCGTGGCCGTGGCCATGGCCAGCCATCCGGGCGACGCGCCCTTTTTCGGCGGCGCCTTCACGGTGACGGACTACGACGCGTGGTCCCTGGCTGACCTGGCCAGGATCGACGCCGTAACCGGCGATCGCATCGTCCTGATCGTCGACGATCTTGGCCATAACATGCTGGTCAATTCCGCGGCCATGGCCAAGGCGGGCATCACCGCCGCCACGCCGGTTCCCTCCGGTGGGAAGGTTGTCGTTGAGGACGGCAAGCCCACGGGCATGTTGCGCGAAGAGGCCATGACCCTGGCTGGGAACCCGCTTCTCCCGCTTTTTAACGAAGGGATCATCCTCCCCGGAACCCTTCAATTCATGAACGCCTGGGCCTCCATGGGCTATACGGCCATCGTGGACCTCATGGGCGCCCCCATCGGCCGCGTCAACCATGCGGACATGTGCAGGGAGATGGAACGAAAAGGTATTCTGCCGCTGCGCGTGAATTACAACTATACCTTCTTCGGGCTGGACGATCTCGACGGAGGGCTCGAGGAGCGGGGGAAGGACACGGACCTTGTGCGTTTCATAGGAAACAAGCTCTTCATCGACGGCGCCTATACGGCGGGACAGGCGTGGACCACCTGGGAAAACGCCAAGGGCGATCACGGGTTGCACACGGTCGCCGCCGACGATTCCATGGGCAAATCCCAGAATATCAACCGCATCATAGCCCGGCTGGAGGAGTTGGGACTCAACTGTCACTATCATATCCAGGGCGACCAGGCCCTGGACGCGACCCTGGACGCCCTGGCCGCCGCTGCGGCCAAAACCGGCGGCCTGAAGTGCGTGCACACCCTCATTCATCTCGCCTTCCCGCGTCCCGACCAGATCAAGCGCATCACCACCTTCAAGGGCAAGGTCGTCGCGACCATGCAGCCGGGATTCTGGCAGGCCGAGGCGGGGTTGGAGCGGTATTACGGCGACGCGAACAATGCGTCCTATCCCGTCAAGGAAATGATCGATGCGGGCGTGTCGGTGGGCATGAGCACCGATTTCGGCGTCTCTCCCCTGGAGTTGAGCGCGCCCACCAAGATCATGAACATCGCCATGATCGGCGGCGGGGCGTCCCGTACGCCGCTTTCCATGCAAGATGTCATCGCCGGCCTGACCCAGGGCAGCGCCGCCACCACGGGAAGAAACGATTGCGGCGCCCTGGATCCCGGCAAAAAAGCCGATATGGTGGTCTATGAGAGGGACTTGTACGCGGTGCCGGCGTCGGAGCTTTCCAAAAACAACCCCAAGGTGCTGGCAACCTATATCAGCGGCCGCAAGGCATTTGACTCCAGCTTGAAGAAAAATGGTTAGAAGGTGCAGGCGTTGCAGGACGACGGATCGCCTGCCGACGCCTGCACGCCCTCCTGATCTCGTTGGGAAGAGGCCTATGACGGCGGAAAAAACTTGAATGCACATGAGGTAGGGACAATGTCCGAGCAGAGACCAGGGGGCGCGAAAGGGTCATGGGGCGTTCTGATGGCTTTTCTGGCCTTGACGCAGATCGGGCTCGTGGCGGACAACGTACTGCTCACAAACGCCATGTCCGCCATAGCCAAAAGCCTGCACGCGAATGTGGCCGATTTGCAGATAGCCAACCTCATCTATCCGCTGATCAGCGCCCCGGTCATGGTCGCCGCGGGCATCCTGGGCGGCGCATTCGGCTGGAGAAAGCTCCTGGTCGTCGGGCTGGCCATTGTGGTCCTGGCCGAGGGGCTCGCGAGCGTCAGCACGAGTATCGTCTTTTTCAACTACGTTGCCCGCACGTTGATCGGAGTCGGCGCGGGGCTGTGTGTCCCGGCGGTTCTCGGGTACATCACCGATAATTTCAGCCGCGCCCAGATGGCGACCTCGTTCGCCCTGATAAGCGCCTCCGTGGCGCTCAGCGCCGCATTGGCGCCGATCGGCAGCGGGTTCGTCGTCATGTACCTGAGTTGGCAGGCCGGGTTTGTTGTTCTGGCGGCGATCTTTTTCCTCTGTCTTCTCGGTTTTTATTTTTTCGCGCCGCGCGCCGCGGTTTCCGGCTTCCCGGCCAGGTTCGATTTCGCGGGATTCATGCTGCTCTTTGTCGGCCTGACGACAATATTGCTCGCCTTGGCGAAGGCCAGCACCTGGGGCGTGTTTTTTGCGAACACCCAGGCGCCGTTCTCCATTTACAAACTTTCCCCATGCCTGTTCTTCGTACTGGCGGGGTTCGCCGTCTTGTTTGCTTTCATGCGTCGCGAAAACATGCGGGAGCGAACCTACGGAAAAGATGCCGTCCTTTTGCGCTGCGCGCTTTTGACGACTCCCGGCGTCCGGGCAGGCCTCTTCATGACCGGCTTCTATTATTACCTCGCCATGGGCGCCGCGTTCGTTTTGGTGCTCTATCTGCAGATCGTTCTGAAGTATAACGCCGTCATCTCGGGTGTCGTTTTCGCCGTCGTCTCTGTGGGCATGATCGCGGGCTCCCTCTGTACCCCGAAGTTCGGCCAAAACTTTTCCCTGAGGGGAATCAGCATCGTGGGCATAGCACTGAGCGTTGCGTCCACGGTCCTCATCGTCATGGCCATCGGACCGGACGGCTATTCATTCTGGCTGTACGTCGGATCGTTGTTCCTGGGCGTCGGCTCCGGCATGGTCACGGCGGAATCGCCCTGCGCCGTCGCTACGGCCATCGAGGAGGCCTTCCACGATAAACAACTGGCCGGCCAATCCTCGGGCGCCCAAGGGGCGGCGCGCAACGTCGGCCAGGCCATAGGGTTGGCCCTGGCGGGACTTGTGCTCGTGGTCGGGCTGACGACGTTCACGAGGACGGAGATCCTGAAGAACAGGTCGTTTCCCCCGTCGGTGGACGACCTCTCCCGCATGGTCGACAGCATGGCCTTCGTGGTGGATGGCGATGTCCGGGCTTTCTTGAAAAAAAGGAACATCGAGGAACAATATATCGAGCCGATCGTCGAGGATTACAACAAAGGGCGCATTTTTTCGGTGCGCGCGTCCCTGTTGCTTCTCGCCGTCGGCGGCGCGTTGTTTCTCTTCCCGGCGATGAGCCTGACCAGCCGTAAGCTCAAGGACATGCGGGACTGACGAAACCGTCAAGGAAAACGTCATGCGCAAGCTATCGCGGCAGGCACGGGTTTGCATCGGCGTCCTGCCGCTTCTTTTCCTCCTTTGCCTTTCCCGCGACGCGCTGTCCGCCGAAAGCGGGGCCAGCCATTATATGCAGGGGGCCTACGGGGACTTTCTCATGGCCGATGTTCCGGGGCCTGGTTTTTCCGTGCGCAACGACACGGTCTACATGGCCGCCCACATGGACGGTGCGCTCAAGGGCGGCCGCGTCTATGCGGGGATCGACCAGACCATGGAGATGAACATCACCACCCTCACCGCCATGTTTGAAGCCCCGGCCATTGGCGGCTATCTCGGCCTTGGCGCGGGCCTGCCTTTCATCGTCAACGAGCATGTCACCGGCGACGTGGCCGTGGACTACAACTCGAGGTCCCGCAGGACCGGCCATGCGTCCGAACGTCATCTGGATTTTAACGGTGGCGGAGACCGGGGGGGCCTTTCCGACATCTTCCTCATGCCGGTTATCGCAAACTGGAAATTCGGCGAATGCCATTTGACCGTCATGCCCATGGTCTTTTTGCCGACCGGCTATTACGACAAAAACGCGCTCACCGACCTTGGGATGAATTACTTCAGTTTCGACGGTAACGTCGCGTTCACCTGGCTGCATAACAAGCAATACGAATTGTCGTTCAACACCGGGTACATGATCAATACCGAGAACATGGCCACCCACTATTTGTCCGGGAACCAGATCCATATGGACTGGACCCTGGCCTATCACGTCAATGACGCGCTGGCTTTTGGCGCGGTGGGGTATCTGTTCGCCCAAACTACGCCGGATTCGGGTTCGGGAGCGACCATGGGCGGTTTTTTCTCCTCGGGCACGGGGATCGGCCCCGCCATCTCCTGCACGGTGCCTCTTGGGAGCATGGTTTTCACGTTCGAGGCCAAATGGCTTCACGGCCTGGCCGCCACGAAGAGTTTTCTGGGCGAGACGGCTTATGGTTCGCTTATCGTGGCGTTCTAAGCGTCGGACGTGAGGATGTCGACAGACAGAATCCGGCCAAACGGTTGGGCCATGATCCGGCGTCCTCACCGATTCTGCGCGGCGGTCCGGAACCGACGGTCTCACTTTTGGCCCTCAGATTGTACCCCGAAAAATTTTTCACGAAAAAAGGGCCTGCGACTGACTCGCAGCCCTTGAAATATAGTCGGGGCGAGGAGATTTGAACAGCCGGCATCCTGCTCCCAACCGGGCAAAGACGACGTGTATATTTTGAAATAATTAAATAATTTTTGTAGGTGGATAACGTTTCCGGCTAAAATAACCCAGGGCCGTCCCCTGGCGATTATCCAGAGGTTCGCCAACTGGACGGTTATCCAGCCTTGGAGAACCAGATTTTCAGCAGGCAGTGGTAGAATTTTATCGCAGAGGGTAGGGCAGGGCAAGTGTGGCCCCTGCTTCCGATTGTTCCCCGCTGCCCATGTCCCTTCGGATTGACGAACTTCGTGTTTGGTCAGCATCTATCACAGGATTTCAGGTGTGCAGACTCCACCCGCAAGACCCTGCCGTGGCCGTTGGCTTGCATCATTTCTGACGAAGAAAGACACGGGACATGGCTTCGCAAGAGCAGCAAGAGAAATTCCTCAAAGTACTCACCGCCCTTGGCGGTTCCGCCGGTAATATGCGACTTCATGAAGAGGTTCGCTCGCCACGGCGTGGATGTTCCTGTGGCCTCCAACCGGCATATTCGGGAATTCTCCCCATCCAGCAGAACCTATTGCGGCAGCTTGAACTTGCACATCTTGCGATACAGTGTCTTGCGGCCGATACCGAGCATCTTGGCGGCCACGGTCCGGTTTGATTTCACATGGTTGAGCACGCGCATGATGAGCTGGCGTTCGCTTTGCTCCAGGGTCGGGAAGATCCCCTCCGCCGCTGACCCGTCAAAGGACCTGACGATGTCCTGGGGCAGGTTGCCCGGGGTGATCAAGTCGTTCTCGGATAAAATGATGGCCCGCTCGATGACGTTTCGCAGTTCGCGGACGTTGCCCGGCCAGTCGTAGGACTGAAAGCAGGCTTCGGCCGTGGGCGTGATCTTGTAGGGCGGTCGGTCGGGATAAATGTGGCCGAGAAAATGGGCTATGAGGCTCGGAATATCCTCTTTCCTCTCGCGCAGCGGCGGGACATCGATGCAAAAGATGTTCAGCCGGTGGAAGAGGGCCTCGTGGAAGCGCCCGGCCTCCACCTCCGTGGCCAAGTCGCGGTTGGTGGCGAAGAGAAAACGGATGTTGACCTTGCGCTCTTCGGTCTCGCCCACCCGCCGGTAGGTCTGGGACTCCAAAAGACGCAGCAGCATGGACTGGAGTTCCAGGGACAGCTCGCCGATCTCGTCCAGGAAAAGCGTTCCGTTGTTGGCCAGGGCCAGCAGGCCCTCCCGGGATTCGGTCGCCCCCGTGAAAGCCCCCTTGCGGTAGCCGAAGAGCTCGCTGCGCAACAGCTCCTTGTTGAAGGTGCCGCAGTTCTTGATGACCAGCGGCCTGTCCGCGCAGGCGCTCTGGTTGTGGATGTTGTGGGCCACCACATCCTTGCCCACGCCGGATTCGCCGGTGATGAGGACCGGCGTCCGGGTCGGCGCCACCTTGCTGACGAGAAACAGGATCTGTTTGATGGCCAGGGAATGGCCAACGAGCTTGCAGTCGGGCCTTTGCGTCCCCGTCCGGCGCAAAATCCGGTTTTCCCGTTGCAGCACGGAACGCTGGTAGGCCTTCTCGATCACCAACTTGATCCGTTCCAGGGAAAACGGCTTGGTGATGTAGTCGTAGGCCCCCATCTTCATGGCCTCGACCGCGCTCGCCACCTCGGCGTAGGCGGTGATCATGATCACTTCCACACCGGGCAGGCGCTCCCGGAACCGTTCGAGCAGGCCAAGGCCGTTGCTGTCGGGCAGGCGGATGTCCAGGAGGACGACGTCGAAGTCCTGTTCGAGGGCCAGACGTATGGCTTTTTCGGCCGAGTCGGCCGTGGTCACCACCCGGTCGGGCGCGGCCAGGGCCTTTTGGGCCAGACGACGGATGGAGGGTTCGTCATCGACCACCAGGAGATTGATGGCGCCGGTCTTGTACACGCGTTACGGACCTATTGCGACAGGTAGGGCAGAATGATCTCGAAGAGTGCGCCCTTTCCCGGTTTGCTTTCCACACTGATCTCCCCGCCGTGCTTCCTGATGATGTTGTAACAGGTGGACAGGCCGATGCCGATGCCCTGGCCCGGAGGCTTGGTGGTGAAAAACGGTTCGAAGAGCTTGTTGATAAGCTCCGGCGGGATGCCGTCGCCGGTGTCGGCCACTTCGAGAATCACGAGGTTGTCCTTGACCCCGGTCCTGATCCTGATCGTGCCCGATGTCCGCACGGCATACAGGGCATTGCCCACGAGATTGAGCATGACCTGCATGAGCTCCCCCGGATGGCCGAGCACCATGGGTTCGTCCTCCCCGCCCATCTCCAGGGTGATGATATCCCTGGACAGCCGACTGAGCCTGGGGCCGAGCAGCTTGAGGCAATTGGCCACGACGTCATTGAGGTTGACGGTCGTGAGCCGCTTGATCTCGCGGTGGCCGAAGGTCAGGAGGTTTTGCACGATGTCCGAGCACCGGCTGCATTCCTTGAGAATGGTGTCCAGGAACTCGTGCGCGTCCTCGATGATGGCCGAGGCGTTCTCGCTTTCGGGGATCAAGGCCTCCAGCGACTCCAGCCGCAGGACCAAGGTCTCGGCGAACCCGCTGATGCTGGTCAGCGGGTTGTTTATTTCGTGGGCCACGCCTTCGGCCAAAACGCCCACCGTGGCCATGCGCTCGGCCAGGAAATACTTGGCCTGAAACTGCTTTTCCAGGGTGACGTCGCGCTGCAGCAGCAATATCCGGTCCGGCTTGTTTTCGCTGCCGCACATCACCGAGGCCGTGCACTCGATTTGCCGGTTTTCGCCGTTGCGGTTTAAAATCTGCAAGCTGCGCGAAACCCGGGTCGGGCTTTCCATGGCCAGATCGATGGAGCACGGCGAGCAGGGCGCATCCTGGCCCTTGAAGATCTTGTGGCAGGTCAGGCCTGCCGGCGCGAGCCCCGGATAGGTGTCGTCAAAGGACTTGTTGACTGACAGTACCTTTTTATCCTGGGAAATCACGGCCATGACGTCGGGAATGCCGTCCAGGATGGTTTGAATGTCCCGGCGCTTCTGTTCCAGTTCCTGGTTGGAGGCCTCGAGCTCGCGGATCTTGCGCTGGACCTCCTTGAAAAAGCCCAGCTTGACGGTTTCGATGCCGCTGATGTCCGCGAGCTTGGCGTTGCGCGTCATCACCATGCTCCATAATAGATGTTGAGGATGTCCTTCCAGGCGGCCGGCCGGGGATTGGTGAGCAGGCAGATGTCCTTGGCGGCGTTGCGGCTCATCTTGGGCAGCATGGTGTTGTCGGGCAGAACCTCGCGCAGCCGGGTCGGCAGGCCGATTTCCTCGCGGAACCGCTCCAGGGCCGCTATGCCGGCCTCGGCCGTGGCCGCGTCGCTCTCCAGGCGCTCGCCGAGGAGGATGCGCCCGATCACGGCCATCTTCGCTTCGCATTCCGGCTGATTGTACCGCATGACGCTCGGCAGGAGCAGGGCGTGGGAAACGCCGTGCACCACGTCGTACATGCCGCCAAGGGCATGGGCCAGGGCGTGTCCCAGCCCCACGCTGGCGTTGGTGAAGGCGATGCCGGAGGAAAGTCCGGCCACGGTCAGTTGCTCCAACTCATCGAGGGACAGGGTCGCCAGGGCCGGCCGGCTGTGACGCCAGAGCAGGTCGAGCCCCTTTAAGCTTTGCACCTCGGTCAGAGGATTGGCCAGGGGCGACAGGTAGGACTCCACCGCATGGGCCAGGGCGTCGAACAGGGGGGCCAGGAGCAGTTCGCGGCTCAGCGTGCCGAGCAGGTTCGGATCGGTGATGGAGATATTGGGGACCAGGGTCCGGCTGATGATGGTCATCTTGATGCGCCGCGCCACGTCGGTGACCACCGCGAACTGGGAAATGTTGGATTCGCTGCCCATGGTCGAGGGGATGAAGACCATGGGCGGCAGGGGATCCTTGACCTGGTTGGCCCCCTCGTAGTCCTTGATTTCCCCGCCGTTGCTGGCCACCAGGGCGATGCCCTTGGCCGCGTCCATGACGCTGCCCCCGCCCAGGGCCAGAACCACATCCGCGCCGCTTTGGCGGTACAGCGCCACTCCCTTTTTGACCTGATGGTCCTTGGGATTTTGGGCTACGTCGTTACAATAGACGGACTCCAGGCCCTCGCGCTTGAGGATATCCATAAGCCTGTCCACCCAGCCGGCCGCCTCCACCCCCGGATCGGACACGACGAAAATTTTCGAGGCCCCGAGCTGTTTGGCGCACACGCCGGCATAGTCGAAGCTGCCGCGGCCGAAAATGATTTCCGGAATGGTGAACTTGTGAATGGCCATGGTTATCGCGCTCCCGGTCTTGAAGCGGCTCTCCGCGCCTGCCCGTCCGTCGCCGCGGACGGCCTGCAGCCAGGCAGCGACGACGTCGGACGCTCGTTTGAGAATCCTTTTTATCTTGCCTAGTTGTTCACCCCATTTCTGTCAATGCCGGGCAATCATATCACATTGACCCGCTCCGATTTGGTCATTCGGGTCAGTGTGACCCGATTTACACGCATCTTCCTTTCTGCCGTGACCGCCACTGCCGTCGGCGCATTTCCGTCTCTTTTCACATGCTAAAAATAACCAATGATCATGCGGGGCTCCTCCCGCGCCGCGCCGGCCACGGTCCGTCAGGGCGGAAAAAGCCCTATTCCTGGCCTCCTTTTTGCTTTTGGCAATGCAACAAACGCATGCGACACGCCTAAACGCCACAGGAGGCCATCGTGCGGAGGAACATCTTCAAGTTATTGCAGCGCCCGTCGCCAGAGACAGCATGTTGCGAGACGCAAACAGACGCAGCCACGGAAACAACGCCACCGCAGGAAGGCGGCATAAGCCGCAGAAAATTGCTCAAGGTTCTGGGGTTGCAGGTCGTTGCCGGATCGGTTGCCGTCAACGTCCTGGCCGCGCCGAAAAACTTCAATCCGAAACATTACAATCGCGGCATCACACCGGACCAACTCCCCAACTCCAAGGCCTGGCTGACCACAAACCCCACCCAATGCGTGGGCTGCCGCACCTGCGAGATCGTCTGCTCCCTGGGTCATGACGGCGTGTGCCAGCCGGCCTTAAGCCGCATCCACACGGACTACGATCCGACCAAGAGGCTGTCCAAGCTGGTCGTCATGGCCGACGTCTGCCGCCAGTGCAACATGGCCGACTGTTACCTGGCCTGCGGCTACGATGCCCTGACCCTGGACCCCAAAACCGGGGCCCGGGTCATCGATCCCGAGAAGTGCACGGGCTGCGGCGAATGCATGGCCGCCTGTCCCTGGGATATGATCGTGGAGAACAAGGAAAAAAACATCTTCACCAAGTGCGACTTGTGCGGCGGCGATCCGCAATGCGTCAAATACTGCCCGGCCGACGCCCTGACCTTTGTCGATCTGCGTTGAACACTACCCAGCAGGAGCCTCGATCATGAATGGATGGACCGGAACAATACTGCGCGTCGATCTCGGCAGCGGCAAGGTCACCAAGGAAGAGACCGCCAAGTATCTCGACTATACCGGGGGCATCGGCATCGGCTACAAGGTCATTTTCGACGAAGCCCCCCTGGCCGATCCCTTCAGTCCCGACAGCCGGCTGGTCTTCGCCGTCGGCCCCCTGACCGGAACCCTGGCCCCCTCCACCGGCCGCTCGGAGGTCATCGGCGTCTCGCCCCACGTCTATGCCCCCCAGTCCAAGCACCCGCTCGTCTCCCGAAGCGGCTTCGGCGGCTATTGGGGCGCGGAACTCAAATTCGCCGGCTACGACGCCGTCATCATCCAGGGCAAGGCGCCAAAGCCGGTCTTCATCAACATCGCCGACGACAAGGTCACCGTGGATGATGCGGCCTTCATCTGGGGCAAGGACACCTTTACGGCCCAGGACGCCATCAAGGCAAAGCTCGGCGACGAAAAGGTGCAGATCGCGATCATCGGCCCCTCGGGCGAAAAGCTGGTGCGCATCTCCCCGGTGATCCACCGCATCGGCAACGCCGCCGGCCAGGGCGGTTTCGGGGCGGTGATGGGGGCGAAAAACCTCAAGGCCATCGCCGTGCGCGGCACGGGCGGGGTCAAGGTGGCCGACAAGGACGGGCTGGTCAAATACGTCAAAAGCGTGCGCGAGTTCCAGCCCGGGCCGCTGGGGTCCACACCCCTGTCCCATGGTCCGTTGAGCTGGACGGAAAAGTACATCGATCCCAAAAACATCAACAAGCAGGCCCTGCGCTTCGACCAGACCAAGAGCTGCGCTCCCTGGCTCGAGGCATACCACGTCAAACCGCAGTCCTGCTACGCCTGCCCGCAAGGCTGCTACGCCTACATGAACGTGCCGGGCATGGGCGGCGGCGCGGTGAGCTGCACCCAGTGGTTCTATTCCTGGATCGGCAACCGGGACAAGGCCACGTTTCTGGCCAACCAGATGGCCAACAAGCTTGGGGTGGACACCTTCGAGATGTTCCCCATGATCCAGTTCGTCTGGTTCCTTCAGGACGAGACCGTGGACGGCAAGAGCCTGCTTAAGCACCTGCAGGACAAGAAGCTGGTCACGGCCGAAATCGCCGCCGGCCTGGCCAAGGGCCACTATCCGCCCAAGGGCCAGCTGGGCGCGGACGGCCTGGTCACCCTCATGAACATGATCGCCTATCGCCAGGGTTTTCTGGGCGACGCCCTGGCCGAGGGCTTCCGCCGGGCCATGGACATCGTCGCCGCCAAGTTCGACTCCCTGGGCCTGCCCGCCGCGGCCAAGGCGGTCATGCGCTTCGAAAACATGGAAGGCATCATGGGCGGCGTGGTCGGCGGCAACGGCGGCTGGGGCATGTCCGCCCACTACGATCCCAGAACCTTCGGCTACTACTGGGCCGTGAACTTCGCCATGGAAAACCGCGACCCCAACCGCCACGCCATGACCAACCTGCTGGAATGGACCGGGCTCAGCTTCGAGCAGGCCCTGCCCGTGGCCAAGACCATCTGGGGCGAGGAGGTGGCCGTCAACGGCTTAAGCGACCTGAAGCGCGACCGGGACGCGCCGCTGACCTGGAACGGGGACAAGTCGGCCACGGCCAATGCCACGATCACCCGCTTCATCCACCTGCGCGGCTGTATCAAGGACAGCATCTCGGCCTGCGACTGGGTTTTCCCCATCATGACCAGCGGCCGCAAGGACAGGGCGTATACCGGGGACGTGTCCGTGGAATACAAGATGTTCGAACTGGTCACCGGCGAGAAGATGACCCAGGACAGGCTCAACGAGCGGGCGGCGCGTATCTGGAACATGCACCGGCTGCTGACGGCCCTGGAATGGGGCGGCGGCAAGCCTGTGAACCTGCGCAAGGAACACGACCAGTTGCCCGAACACTTCTTCGCCCCGGTGGAGGGGAGGGTGCTTCCGGTCTATCCCGAGGCCGAGGTGCCCCATCCGCCCCTGGATCGCAAGAACTTCGAGGCGACCAAGACCATCTACTACACGTACATGGGCTGGGATCCGGAAACCGGTCTGCCCCGCCGCGCCACTTTGGAGAAACTGGGTATGAAGGACGTTGCCGTGGCTTTCGAGTCCAAGGGCTTCGAGCTGCCCGCATAAAAGGTCCCAGCATTCCTGCGATTCCCGGCAGGGATGTCAAAACCCGGGGCCCTGGGCAACTCCTCCCAGGGCCCCGCTTTTTTCGCTGCCCGCAACCGCGCTCAGGCCTTGCGGTCATGCCGGTTCCCCAGCAGGCGCCTCAGGCGGAAATAGTCGTCGTCCAGGCCGATGGCGCACATCTGCTCGTAGACCTCGGGGCAGATCCCCCGGGTCAGCTGGATTTGCAGCTGGATCAGGTCGTCCACGTCGTATTCGCCGGTATAGAGCGGGGGCGCTTCGTCCGACCGCCAATAGTCGTCGCTGATGAGCCCCTGCCGCTTGGACAGTTCGTACTGCCTGGTCCCCGGCAGGATGGTGGTGATGCCGACGATGGGGGACGTGGCCGGCCGGATCTCCCGGATGAGCTCGATGGTCTCGTCGATGGTGTCCGGGGTCTCGCCGGGGTTGCCCACCATGAGAAAACAGCTCGGCTCCATGCCCGCCTGGTGCGTCATGCGGAAGGCCCGACGCACTTGCCCCGTGGTGAAGCCCTTGTGGATGGACTTCAGGATGCGCGGGCTGCCGGACTCCACGCCGTAGTAGACCCGGTAGCACCCGGCCTTGCGCATCCAGGCCAGCATCTCCTCGTCGACGCAGTCCACCCGGGTCTCGGCCATCCAGACGAGGTCCAGCTTCCGGTCCAGGATCTCCCTACAGATGCCGATGGTCCGCTGGTGGTTCAGGGAGAACAGATCGTCCGAGAAATACACGTGCCGCACCCCGCGCTCGGCCACCAGCTTCTCCAGCTCGTCGGCCACGTTGCCGGGCGAGCGGACGGCCCACTTGCCACTAAAAAACTTGTTCACCGAGCAGAATTCGCAGTGGAACGGGCAGCCCCTGGAGGTCATGACGTGGGTTCCCGTCAGCGGCAGATATTGCGGCGGAATTTCAGGGGATTTGTATTCGGCCAGGTCGAAGGCGTCGTAGGCCGGGAAGGGGAACACGTCCAGGTCGGTGACGCTCTCCCGGGCCGGGGTCAGGTGCACATGGCCGTCGCTGCGAAAGGCGATGCCCCGGACGTCGTCCAGGTCCCGGCCCTGGGCCAGGCGTTGGGCCAGTTCCACGATGGTGATCTCCCCCTCGCCCAGGGCCACCACGTCCACGTTGCCGGAAGCGAGCGCCTGATCCGGGAAGAAGGTGGCGTGGGGGCCGCCCATGACCACCGGCACCTCCGGGAAGAGGCGCTTGGACAGCTCGGCCAGGCGCATGGCGTTGGCCCGGCCGAAGGTGAAGCAGCTGATGCCCACCAGGCCGGGTGCGCTTTCGGACAGCATGGCCGCGACCAGGGGCCAGTCGTCGTCGTGCAGGTCGTGGAACTCCACGTCGAAGCCGCCGGCCCGCAGGGCCGAGGCCAGGGAGGCGATGCCCAGGGGAACCCAGGTCTTGGGCGGCAGCAGGTCCGCGCCAAAGGTGACCGGATTCATGAGCCGCAGCGCGGGAGGGGTCAGGAGTACGATCTTCTTCATGATGCGAGCAGGCAGGCCGCGGCGACGCGGCCCGCCATGCGTTTTGCGTGATCCCGACCGCCTGGAGGGTTGGCGTCTCCAGGCGGTCGGGGGGCACTGTTCTCGAGGGCCGGCGGCGTTGCTCAAGAACCATTGTTGCCTAGCCGGGTAGCTGGAACGCCTGGGCCTCGAAGGAGGCGAGCACGTCGTCCATGTGCAGCTTCTTGAGCAGGCTGCGGGTCGGCAGTCCGGTTTCCACGTCCCACCCCATGAGTTTGTAGTACTCTGTCTTGGTGGCCTCGAAGTTCTCGCGAACCAGGGGCGGGTGCGGCGGGGCGGACGGGGGGAAGGTGGGCAGGAGCCGGGTATCCGTCGGAGCGAAGAAGTGGTCCGGGATCTGGTCGTGCTCCTCGCGCATGTTCACCGGCTTGCCGTCGTTCCATTCCAAGATCGTCAGGAGCCGCTGCAGCGTCCAGGTTCTGGCGGCCTGCTCGTTCAGCTTCTCCTGGGTCATCTTTTCGCCAGTGACAAGCCCCAGGAGCTTGTACTCCACCGAGGTGTCTCCGGTATAGCCCCGGTCTTCGCGGCCGCTGACCATGACGGGATAGACCCAGTCACAGCCCGTCATGCTGTCCTTGATACAGCCCCGATAATGAATGAACTGGCTCAGCGAGGCGCAGGCCTTGGCCGATTTTTCGCCGTTCCAGGTCAGGGGGATGTCGCGGCTGCGGCGGATGTCGTTCAGCCCGTTTTCCGCGACATCCTTCCCCCAGTGCTTGATGGCCACGGGCATGGCCTGCGGAAAGGAAAGCCCTGTCCATTCGAGCAGGTTGGTCATGGAGTGGCGCATGGGATCGCTGTTCTCCATGGCGAAGTTCACGGCCCAGTAGTAGCCGAAGGTCCTGGGGTCGTAGTGGGCGGACATGCCCCAGCCGCCGTTGCCGCCGACAACGCCGCCCATGATGCCTTCCATTTTTATGAACTTCATGACCGCCTTGGCGACCTCAGGCATCTTGCGCTTCTTGAACTCGTCCGAGATGATGTCCATGGCCCGGCGGAAGCCCTCGCCCAGGGCGTCGCCTATGAAATCCTCACGATAGGCCATCAACGTCAACATGCCCTCCAGGCCGGCGGAGCCCAGGTTGCCGCCATCGCGGGGATAATGGGCGGCCTCCAGGACCTCGAGGTTCTTCTTGCTGACCAGCTTCTGGTCGTACATGTGCCGGAGCACGCTCTTGCCATCCACTTTTTCGTCCTGCAGGTGCCAGATGAACTGGATCATGGGGAACATCTCGAAAGAGTCCAGACCCAGCTTGTTGACCAGCTGGCTGGCCTGGAAGGTGGCCTCGTCCTTGTTCCCCATCCATGCGTAGAACCACTGGGTGCAGCTCACCGCGCCAATGCCCATCTTGGGCACCTTCATGTACGTGTAGCAGCCCTGGGGACAGGAGTAACAGGACTGGGTCTTGAGATGGTACTTATTCAGCCAGGGCGCGTTGCTCTCGGTCTGGTTGAAGCGCTGGGCCTGATGCTTGATGTCTTTCGGATCCAGATGCTTCCCGGTCCAGCTTAAGGGGCCGCTGGACAGCGGGGTGGCGCCCAGGGGGGCCGGCTGGAACTCTCGGACACTCTTGACGTAGTCGATCAGGCCCTTCTTGTCCGCCACGTCGACGCCCTTGGTACCCCGCACGGCAATGGCCTTGAGGTTCTTGGAGCCCATGACGGCGCCGAAGCCGCCCTGTCTGGCCACGTTGCCGAGGCGGTGAATGATGGGCGCGATGCGGACCATCCTTTCGCCCGCGGGACCGATGGTGGCGACCTGGATATCGTGATCCTTCCGCTCGTTCTTGATGGCTTCCTGGGCGGCTATGCCGTCCTTGCCCCACACTGCCGAGGCGTCCTCGATGGTCACCTTGTCGTTGTTGATGTTGATGTAGACCGGCTTGGGGGATTTGCCCTGGACGATGATCGCGTCATAGCCCGCAAACTTCAGCTCCGCGCCCCAGTAGCCGCCAAAGTTGCTCCGTGAAGCCAGGGAATGCTTGGACTTCGTCGTGAAGGAGTGCGGCGAAATGCTGATAACTTCCGGCCGTGAGGTACCGGGCGCCAACGTGCCGGTCAGGGGCCCCACGGCGAAGATCAGTCGGTTTTCCGGGTCAAAGGGGTCCGCCTTGGGCGCCTCGTCAAAGATGATTTTGTACCCGAAACCGAGGCCGCCTGTGTAGTCCAGGTACTTCTTGGTCTCTTCCGTGGTGATGGAACCGTTGCTCAGGTCCACCCGCAATATCTTTCCAGCCCATCCATACATCGTAGCTGCTCCTTGCAAAGGGGGGTTATCCCAATTCAACGTACTTGATCGCGTCGGCCGGGCAATACTTCACGCATAACGGGTCGCCGCCGCACAGGTCACACTTGGAGTAGATGCCCTTGGCCTCGTTGTAGGCCACCATGTTCCACGGGCAGGCCTCGAAACATTCGCCGCATCCCTGGCATTTCTTCGGATCGATGACCCGGGCGCCGGTCTTCTTGTCCAGGACCAGGGCATCGTACTGGCAGGCCAGGTAGCAGTCGGCCATGTTGCATTGCTTGCACGCCTCGGTCATGGAGCAGAGCTTGCTCAGGGAGTGCATGGGATCGTACAAGGTGTGGATGCGGGCGATGGCCGGCTGACAGGTGTCGTCGTGCGACAGGGAGCAGACGATCTCGCAGCTCCGGCAGCCGACGCAGGTTGTCGGGTCCGTGACGAGCCAGGCCCGGGCATTGGGCAGTTGGGCCGGGGTAATGCCTCGGTTGGTGCACCCCGGCTTGAAGTTCTTGGGCGCGGCCACGGCGTTGGTGACGGCCAGCGCGCCGGCGGCGATCTGAACGCCCAGAAAACCGAGCATTTTTCTGCGGCTGAGGAGTAACTTCTTCTCGGGCGGCTGTGCCTCCTCCCGGTGCTCGTCGGGAAGACGCGTCTCCGCGGTTTCAGGCAGGGTTATGGTCGAATTCTCGCTCACGGGGGCCTCCTTAGAAAAAAGGTGCACTTCTCATCAGGCTGGCAACGGCCTGCCAGCCCGGATGTACAGTTGGAATGAGAACTTGGCCCCTATTGAGCAAGAGCAAGGCCAGGGATGCGGTTCACACGGCCGCAACGCTCGCCTCCCTTCGATCGTGTGACGATAACATTCCAAAGTTGCTGGCGATTGAATTATGTCGCGCCTGACATAAAAAGGGCCCGCAACTCCCCGGGAAGCCTGAAAGAGAACTTTGGTGATTGTGGAATCGAGTCGGAGTGACCCGGGGAGTCGTTTTTTCGTGAGTCAAATGAGCCCGCTGCAGAAGCCGTTCAGACCTTCCAGCGGTGTGATTCAAGGGCGTATGCTCGGCGACCTCAAGGATCAGCGCGGCTTCACCATGTGGGCCACGCGGTGGCTTTCGGAGTGCTGGCGACTGGCCTGGCCCGGCGTACCGCGACCTTCAGAACTAAACGTCGTTGTGAACAAATCTACGGGTCGCCCTACAGGTGGGACGGTCGTCAACATCGGGGGAGGTTGTGGGACAAAGACGTGGGACAAATGAAAACGGCCTGCCTGGAATGCCAGGCAAGCCGTTGAAATATGGTCGGGGCGAGGTGATTTGAACACCCGGCATCCTGCTCCCAAAGCAGGCGCGCTACCAGTCTGCGCCACGCCCCGAACGGAGGCGCAATGCTTACTGCAACTGCGACCCCATGGCAAGCCGGTGGGACCTATGGCAGCCCGACCCCGGCGATCGCCGCGCCGCAGGATGCGCAGTGCCCCTGCGTGAGGCGCGCCTCCCGCAATCCCATTCCCGACCGCGCCAGCACAACCGTCCCGCAGGCCGGGCAGATCGTGCCGCTGTGCGTTTCGTCGGCCACATTGCCCACATAGACGTAGCGCAAGCCGGCCTCTCGACCGATTTCCCAGGCCCGCTCCAGTCGGGAAAGCGGCGTCGGCGGCGTGTCGCGCATGCCGGAATCCGGGTGGAAGCGCGAAATATGCCACGGCGTGTCCGCCCCAAGCTCTTTGACCAGAAAGGCGGCCAGTTCCTTGAGCTCCCCGTCGGCGTCGTTGGCTCCGGGAATGAGCAGCGTCGTCACCTCCAGCCACCAGCCGAGCTTGCGCATGTGCGCGAGGTTTTGCAGCACGGGGCGAAGCCTAGCTCCGCACACGCGCTCGTAGAAATCCGGGTTCATGGCCTTGAGGTCGATGTTGGCCGCGTCGATGAGCCCGTCCAGAGCCTCGAGGCATTTGGCGCTCTGGAACCCGTTGGACACCATGATGTTTTTAAGCCCCGCCTCGTGGGCCAGGGCCGCCGTGTCGCGCATGAGCTCGAAAAAGACCGTGGGCTCGGAATAGGTGTAGGCGATGGATGATGCGCCCGATGCCTTGGCCGCTGCCACAAGCGCCGCCGGTGTGGTTCGTTCGCCGGTCACCGGGCGACCCTGGCGCGGCGGCTGGGACAGGGAATAATTCTGGCAGAAGGCGCACGACAGGTTGCAGCCCATGGTGCCGATGGAAAAGGCGAGGCTGCCCGGCTGGAAGTGGTACAGCGGTTTTTTCTCCACCGGATCGAGATGCGCCGCCGCCACCCGTTCGTACGCCAGGGTGTAAAGCGCGCCCGCCTTGTTGACCCGCACCCCGCACAGGCCCCGGTCGCCGTCGGCGATGCGGCAAAAATGCGCGCACAGCCGGCACGACACACGCCCGTCGGGCAGCGGTTTCCATAATTGCGCCGGATGCATGGCTCCCTCCTTGGTCGGAAGGTTCTACTCCCCGCTTTCCGCCGGAGCGTCGGAGGATTCGCCGGTAGCGGGGAGTTCCTGGTTTTGCCCGGGCAACGTCTGTCCCCTGTATTGGCCGGCTTGTCCGCCCTGCTGCCGCACGGCCCCGCCGTTGCCGCCCGAGCCCGTCTGGCCCATGCCGGGTTGGCCCATACCGGGCCGGCCCATGCCCGGCTGTCCCATCATGCCGCCCGGTACGCCGATTTGCGGGTAGATGAAAAAAGGGCCGACCTGCGGCTGTTGCTCGACTTTTTTCGGGCGCGGCCGCACTTCCATAATAATGTTGCCCTCGTCGTCGCGGCCCATGCGCATGTGGTCCACGGTCCCCATGTGGATGTCGCGGCGGGGCGGATCGTCGTCCACGCCCGAGCCCGGGGGCAGTTCGGGCGGCGGGCCATAGGTGGACGGCGGGGCGGTGTATTCCGACGAGCCGCCGTCGGCCAGGGCGCAGGGCAGGGAAGAAGCGGCGAGAAGCGTGAAAAGCGCGGCCCAAACACCCGTCCGGCAAAGGGCCCGGCCAGGCTTCCCTTGAATTCGATGCGTAAAGATACTATGGAATATCGTTTCCATTCGCAGTCCTCCAAGGAGCAACCCATGGCCGACAGATCGGCTCCCTACAAGGCCGCCGGCGTTGATATCGAAGCCGGCAATACCCTGGTCTCGCGCATCAAATCCATTGTGGCCGGCACGTACGGCAAGGGTGTCGTGTCCGATATCGGCGGGTTCGGCGGGCTTTTCAAGCTCGACTCCGAAGCCTACGCGGAGCCCGTGCTGGTGTCCTCCACCGATGGCGTCGGCACCAAGCTCAAGCTCGCCCATGACTTTGACCGCCACGATACCGTGGGTATCGATCTTGTGGCCATGTGTGTCAACGATATTCTCGTCCAGGGCGCCAAGCCACTTTTCTTTCTGGATTATTTCGCCACTGGCCGGCTTTCGGTCGATCTGGCCGAGCGGGTTGTGGCCGGCATCGCCGAGGGCTGCAAGGAAGCCTGCTGCGCGCTCCTGGGCGGCGAAACGGCGGAGATGCCCGGCTTTTATCCCGACGGCGTGTACGATCTGGCCGGCTTTTGCGTCGGCATCGTGGACAACGCCGCCATTGTCGACGGTTCGAGCATCGGCGTCGGCGACGTGGTCATCGGCATCGAATCCTCGGGGCCGCACTCCAACGGCTATTCGCTGATCCGCAAGATCCTCGACGCCTCGGGCCTCAAAGGCGACGACCCCATGCCCGAGTCCGGCAAGACCGTGGCCGAGGCGCTGTGCGCGCCCACCCGCATCTACGTCAAGACCGTGCTCAACCTGCTGCGCGATTTCGAGATCAAGGGCATGGCCCACATCACCGGCGGCGGCTTCTACGACAACCTTAACCGGGTGCTGCCCCACGGCGTCGCGGCCCATATCCGTTTCGGCTCCTGGGACGTGCCGCCGGTGTTCGACTGGCTGCGGGAGCAGGGGAAGATGCGCTGGCCGGAGATGCTCCAGATTTTCAACTGCGGCATCGGCTACATGCTCGTGGTCGCCCCGGAAGTCGCGCCCGATGTCATGCAGCGCCTCAAAGCCCTGCACGAATACGCCCGCATCATCGGCCGCATCGAGATCCGCGGCGGCGACGAGGCCGAACAGGTGGTCGTCGAATTTCCCGACGCGCGCTAGCCGAGGCATGCGTGCGTGCCTCCGGCGGCCAGGGGAGGCTCTGCCTCCCCTGGACCCCTCCGCCGGGGGGCGGGCGCGCCCCCCGGCCCCCCCATCCGGTGTGCTTTGGCGGGACGGGGGCGGGGATGGCTGGCGACAGGTCGGAGAGTGAAGATGACGGCGGAATTTGTCGGGACGGTGCATGTCGCTTTGCGACAAGCGCGTCCCGGACAAATTCCGCCGCCACCACGCCGTCGCCCCATCGGGGCGAAATAAGAAATTTCCTCTTGCTTTTGAAAGAACAATTCCTCCCCCGGTTCCCTACTCTTCCTTCCCCCTCTCTTCCCGATACGGATTGAAATAACCGAACCCCAGCCAGGGGCAGGCCTTGCGCAGGCGTTTGCGGAAGTTTTTGAGTCCCATGGAGGCGAGTCTGGCCGGATTGGCCAGCGCGCCGCTGTCCGCCACGACCTTCATGTAGAGCTGCGGGTCCAGGTTGAGGTTTCGCATCTGCACGAAATCCACTTTGTAGGTGGTGATCAGTTCCGCGAGCTGGGCCAGTTCCGCTTCGGTATCCGAGACGCCGGGGAAGAAGAGGAAATTGAGCGAAACGAAAAGTCCGCCGGCCTTGGCCCGGGCGATGCTCTCGCGCACGTCGGCGAATGCGTAGCCCTTGGGGCGGTAGTAGGCCGCGTAGAGTGCCGGGTCGGCGCTCGACAGGCTGACCCGTATCGACGAGCCGCCGGCCGCGGCGAAGCGTTCCACGGCGTCCGGCAGGCTGGCGTTGGTGTTGATGTTGACCGTGCCCCGGCCGCCGGCCGCCCGGAATCGGGCCACGGCCTCGCGGATGGCTTCGATTTCCGTCAGCGGTTCGCCTTCGCAGCCCTGGCCGAAGGAATAGATGGGGCGGCGCTCGTGGCGGCTGTGCTCGGCCATGACTTCCACGATCTCGGCCGGATCGGGGCCGAAGGCGATGCGGTTCTGGGTGGAGGGGAAGCCCGAATCCGGGGGCTGGAGCGACAGGCAGCCGATGCAGCGGGCATTGCACACCCGGGCCGTGGGCAGGGGGGCTTCGAAGCGGCCCAGGGCCAGGTTGCGCGCCGCCGGACAGCAAGAGGTCAGGGCGCAGCCGCTTAAGTGCTCGATCAGCCTGTTTTGGGGATATTTTTTCCGGAGCGCCTTGGCTCCCTTGACGATGCGGTCCTGGGGGATGCCGGAAAAAACCTGCCGTTGGTCCTTGTCCACCCGGGACGCGGCCACGAAGAACCGATCCCCGGAAAACCCCACCGCGCCATAGGCGAAAAGCGGCAGCACCGGCGCATTGGGCTGGGCGGCATAGGCGGCCGTGGCCGAAAGGGTATGCCCCGGGCAGACGAACGCGGCCACGGCCCGCTCGTCCAGGCGCTCGATTTCCCCGGACTCCGCATCGAAGCCCAGGGCGTCCCGGCCGGGCAGCAGGAAAAGCTCGCTTTCCGGCGGCAGGGGGATCAGCTCGTCCGGGCGCGGCGGCTCCAGCCGATCGCCCCGTCGCACCAGCATCTCCAGTTCGGGATGGTCGTAGATGTTGCCGGTCTCGTCGGCAAAGACAAGCTTGGGGCGTGGTTTGTGCTCGGCCATGGGAACTCCTTGGGGGAGAGGATGCCCCCACCCTCCCCAAAAACTTTCAAAGGGGGCGAGGAGAAAGATTGTAAGGGGGACGGGCAACCGTGGCAATATGGGGATAGGGAAGGAGAATCGGGTTCGGTTGAGGCTAGCGCGACTGGCGTTGCTCCATGAGGGTTTCGTGCAGCATGCCGGCGGTATCGGCGACGAGGCGCTTGCAGGAGGTCCGGCTTTGCCGCGGTCCGAACCGGTCGAGCAGTTCCCGGCAACAGCTTGAACCAAACCGTGCGATGAAACGCTTCCGGAAATCCGCCGCCAGATCCAGTCCGACAGGGGGCGGCTGATCGGCCGCATCGCGACCGTAGGCCAGCCCGAGCGCCATGATCGAGCCGGAAAGGGCGCCGCACATCCCGTCATGGGAACGGCCGATGCCGCCGCCGAAACACGTGGCGATACGGGTGGACACGCCCGCCTCGGCAAGGCCGAAATGAGAAATGGCCATATGGAGGATCGTCTCGGCGCAGTTGTAGCCCGTGGACATGGCCGAAAAGGCGGTCTGTTCGACTTCCTGCCGTGTCATGCGTTACTCCTTGCCCGGTGCGGGCCGGTGGGGCGCTCCAATCCGGAAGGCCCACCATGCGAGGCCGGTGGACCGTTCGGGCCGGAGAGGGGAGCGCCCCGGAAGAGGGAACTGCGGCAACGACAAAAGGCGGAGCCGCTTTCGCGGTTCCGCCTTGGATTGTCTCGTAATCGCCGCGCGATTAACGCTTCGAGTACTGGAACCTGGCGCGGGCACCGCGCTGGCCGTACTTTTTACGTTCCTTTTCGCGGGAATCGCGGGTGAGCAGGCCGGCTTTCTTCAGCACGCCGCGCAATTCGGGATCAAGCGTGCACAGCGCCCGGGAGATGCCGTGGCGCACGGCTTCGGCCTGGCCGGTCATGCCGCCGCCGGCTACATTGACCTTCACGTCGACGCGACCGTCGAGCTTGGTCAAAAGCAGCGCCTGGCGCACGATGGCGGCCAGGGTGGGACGGGGAAAATATTCCTCGAAGGGACGGTCGTTGATCAGGATACGTCCGTTGCCCTTGTAGAGGCGGGTCCGGGCCACGGCGGACTTGCGGCGGCCGGTGCCGTAAAAGAATTCGTCACTCATGCTTGATCTCCGCAGGCGGTTTTACACGTCGAGGGTTTCGGGCTTCTGGGCCTCGTGGGGATGGGCCTCGCCGGCGTAAACCTTGAGTTTTTTCAGCATCGCCCGACCAAGGCGATTCTTGGGCAGCATGCCCCGCACAGCCTTGCGGATGACCTCTTCGGGCTTCTTGGCCAGCATATCGCGCAGGGAGGTTTCCTTGAGGCCGCCAATCCAGCCGGAATGGCGATAGTACATTTTTTTGTCCAGCTTGCGGCCGGTGGTCTTGATCTTGGCGGCATTGACCACGACAATAAAATCGCCGTTGTCCATATGGGGCGCAAATTCCGCCTTGTGCTTGCCGCGCAGGCGCACGGCCACGGCGGACGCCAAGCGGCCGAGAATCTTGTCCGAGGCGTCGACCACGAACCAGTTCCGGTTGATATCTTTGGGCGTCGGGCTAAACGTTTTCATGACGGCTCCTCTGAGTTGCTCGAAAGACGAATTGTGTAAGCGGACGGGTTGTGTTTGTCAACACCCTTTTTCGCATACGCCAGCGGCCGCGCCGGCTTGCCCTGGGATCAACCCCGGGCTAGGCTGTCCGCGACGATCGAAATCCCAAGGAGTCTTCATGGTCAGCGTCCGCAAGAGTCTGCTCCAACTGCTGTTCGCCGGCTCGTTCATGAAGCGGTGGAACGACAAGCACCGTGGCATGGAACTGGTGGAGATCGACAAGCAGGCCCACAAGATGATGGTGGCCTGGATGCTCTACGAGCTCAACAGCACCCACCTGTCCGAACCCGAGCGGCTGGCCCTGGGGCTCGATATCGTCGAGGGCGGCCTGTTCGAATACCTCTACCGGCTCGTCATCACCGACATCAAGCCCCCCGTCTTCTATAAGATCAAGGCGAAACCCGAGCATTACCGAAAGCTCACGGCCTGGGTCCTGGAGCAGCTCGAACCACGCGTGCGCGAATTGGGCGAGGATTTCTGGTCGCGGCTGACGACCTATTTCGCCGTGCCCGAGTCGGACGTGCCGGCCCGGCGCATCCTGGACGCGGCCCATCTGTATGCCAGCGGCTGGGAGTATTCCCTGATAAAGCGCGACAATCCCTGGGACGACGAGCTGCTCGAGATCGAATCGTCGTTTACCGACGGCCTGGCCCGGTTTGCCGACCTGCATGGGGTCAAGGAGCTCGCGGCCGGGCTTTTCGAGGGCCAGAAGACGCCGCTTGGGCATTTCGGCCGGCTGCTTGGCCAGTTGCGTTTCCAGACGCGCTGGTCCCAGACGCCGCGCATCCCGGAAACCTCGGTGCTCGGCCATATGTTCCTGGTCGCGGCCTATGGCTATTTCTTCAGCTTGGCCGTCGACGCCTGCCCGGCCCGGCGGCTCAACAACTTTTTCGCCGGCCTGGTCCACGACATGCCCGAGCTTTTGACCCGTGACATCATCTCCCCGGTCAAGCAGTCGGTGGTGCAGCTTGGCGGCATGATCAAGGAATATGAGCGGGAGGAGCTGGAGCGCCGGGTGTTTTCGGTGCTCAAGCGGGGCGGTTATGCCGGGTTGGCCGACCGGCTGGCCTATCTGCTCGGCATCGAGGTGGGCTCGGAGTTTTACGAGTCCGTGCGGGACGAGGGGGGGAGGGCACGGCGTGTCACGTCCGAGGAGCTTGGCGGCGCGTGCAACCTGGACGCCTTCGATCCCAAGGACGGGGAATTGCTCAAGGTGTGCGATTCCCTGGCCGCTTTCATCGAGGCCTATACGGCGCTGCGAAACGGCATCACCTCCGACCAACTCCAGCAGGCGGTCTGGCGGCTGCGCAACAAGTACGCGGCCACGACGCTGTTTGGCCGGGTACATGTGGGGGCGCTTCTGGCCGATTTCGACTGATCCGCCGGTCGCGCCCGGGGCTTGTCCCCGGTCCTGCGTTTGCCAACCCCGCGCAAACGTGGTTAACTTCCCGATACACCACGCCATCGGAGAGCACCATGATACGCAAACGCGCCTTTGACGCCTTGCGCGCGGACGTTCTTGTCGTCGACGCCGGGGAAACCCTGGATGCCGTGGCCGACAAACTCCAGGCGCATCTGGAAACGCGGCCCGACCTCGATGCCGTCGTGGTCCTGCGCCAGGGCCGGTTTCTGGGCATCATCAGCCTGCGCACCCTGCTTTCGGACTTAAACGACTGCGCCCTGGAAGCGAGCCTGCGCACGAGCCTCGGCGACGACGATTTCGAGCAGACCTACCGCGACGCCTGCCGCCACTGCATGGCCCGCAAGGCCTTCGATGCCGCCCGCCGCGACATCCCCGTCGTGGCCCCGGCCGATCCGCTGCATCTGGTGCTCGACGCCATGATCAAGGCCGACAGCCGCTTCGCCGTGGTCCTTGAGGGCGAACGCCTGCTCGGACTCGTGCCCCTGGCCGAAATATTTCGGGAAATGCGCCGCGAATGCACTCCGCTTTAGGAGGGAGGGAAAAGAAGTGCGAGAGGGGAAACCCTTTAAAAAGGGTTCCCCCCTCTCGCGCTCTCCCCTTCCTAAAGTTTTCGGCTTATGGGATGTCACGGACGTAACATCCTTTTTCTACTAAAATTCTTTGGAAAGGGGGTCTGGGGGAAGAACCTTTCTGCAAGAAAGGTTTTCCCCCGGTCTTTTTTTATTTCGGTCCGGCCAAAAGGCCGAGCAGGCATTTGACGACATCGACCGGGTAGCGCCGCCCGTCGTCGAGAAGTTTTTTGGCCGCCGCCAGCGGTTCGATGGCAGGCGCGTAGATCCGTTTGGTGCGCATGGCGCAGTACGAATCCACCACTCCGGCCAGAAGTCCGGTCTCGGAAATGGACCCCATGCCGAGCTTTTGCGGGTAGCCCGATCCGTCGAGCCGCTCGTGGTGCTCGGAGACGCACCGCTCCATCTCGGGAAATTTGATGTCGAGACGCGCCAGCATCTCGTAGCCGGCCATGGTATGGCCGCGAATCTTTTGCATTTCGTCGGGGAGCAGCGGCTTGGTCTTGTCGCGGATCATCGCCGGCACCCGGGTCATGCCCAGGTCGTGGAGGAAAAGGCCGAGAATGGTCCGATCCAGGATCGTGCGGGCGTTCTTGGCCTCCTTGAAGCTTTCCGGCTGCCTGGAAAGAAAGAGGTAAAGTCCCATCAGCCCGCAGTTGACCGCGTGGTTGGCCAGGGAATGCACGCCGTGCATGCGCTTGGCCAGGGCCCTGGCCCGGTGGAAATCCTCCCAGACGTATTCGGTCAGCACCAAAACGTCCTCGCGCACCTTGTCGTAGACGAGGTGCACCGGCTGGTCGAAAAAGGCCTCCATCCGCCGGGTCAGGGCGATTTGAAAGATGTCCGCGATCTCGGATTCCGTCAGATGCTTGTCGAGCAGCACCAGATCGAGCTGGTAACTGATGTGCTTGACGTAGATGGAATGATCGTCGCGGGAGACGAAGATGACGCCCGCGGCCACGAGTTCGGCCAGTTCTTCCGTTTGCTCTTTGGAGAGGCGCTCCCCAACCTTATAATAGGATGCGATGCGGCCGACGTTCTCTATGAAGCGATAGATGGAAAGGGGAGGGCGAAATTTGTTGAAGCTTTGAAGAATGTCGGGGTTGATCTGGTAGTACTCCTCCTCCAGACCCGCCGGTACATCGAGATTCGGCCTGCTGCGCATGCTGCCCTTCCAAAGATAGCTCGTGCCGTCGCCGGCCGTTTTCCCTGGCCTGCCACAACCGCCAGGTGGTGATTTCGTCAAGGCTCTTGTTCCCTTACGGCCTGCACGGCCTTCTGGCAAGACTTGCCCGCATCCCGGTGGTCACGCCGGTGGCTTTTTCGGGGTGTCGGCCTTCCTGGTCGGCTGGTCGCCTAATCTCCTGAAATCCCACTCTCTTCGGTAAAAAAGCCGTTTTCCTCCCACATATTTACCACTTTGTCCCTCAAATCGTGGCTCAAAGGGCAGGCGGGTTTTTATGAAACGGGTGGTTTCTTCTTGACACTCCGGGGTGAATGCGCCAGAAAATGTGGGAAAAGGTGGTAAGAAGTGGTGAACCGCCACTGCGAGGCGCCGTGTTCAGAGGGCATTCCTATCGCAGCCTGGACCCCAAGGGTCGGCTGATGCTGCCTCCCGAGTATCGGGAGGAGGTCTTGCGCCATATGCCCGAGGGCCGGATCATGCTCACCAACAACTTCGATGGCGCCGTCACGGGTTATCCCATGCCCGCCTGGGAGGAGGTCGAAGCGAGCTTTCAGGCCGGCAACAAGCTGGACCCGAGGATTCGGGACCTGGAGCGGTTCTACATTTCCGGGGCCATGGAAGTGAGCCTGGACAAGCAGGGGCGCATTCTTATTCCGCCGTACCTGCGCACCTTCGCCCAGTTGGACAAGGAATTGGTGTTGGCCGGAGTGGGAGAGAAGTTCGAGATCTGGAATCAGGCCGCCTTCGAGGACCGCCGGCGTCAGGTGGGGCTGCGTTTCGATGCCGACCTCGCCAATCTGGCCGCCTCGGGCGTGACGCTCAAGCTCTAGGGAGGTCTTGTGCAGCACGCTGCGACCCATATTCCGGTGCTTCTCAAGGAAGTGGTCGAATACCTTGGCATCAGGCCGGGGATGAAAATTTTGGACGCCACGGCGGGGCTTGGCGGGCATATCAAGGGGATGCTCGAAGCTGCCGGGGGACAGGCGCAAGTGCTTGGGCTCGACAGGGACAGGGAGGCCCTGGAAGAGGCCGGGCGCAGACTTGCCGCCTACGGCGACCGGGTGCGGCTAACGCGCACCCGTTACAGCCGGTTCCCGGCGGCCCTGGCCGAGGCGGGGTGGGAGAAGGTCGACGCGGCATTGGTGGACGCAGGGATGTCCTCCTTGCAGCTCGACGACCCGGAGCGCGGCTTCGGGTTTTTGACGGACGGCCCCCTGGACATGCGCATGGGGGCCGAGGACGGCGGGGAGAGCGCCGAGGGGCTGGTGAATCTGGCCTCGTTTGCACGACTTCGGGAGATCATCCGCAACTACGGCGAGGACCCCCAGGCCGGGCGTATTGCCCGGGCCATCGTGGCCGCGCGGGAAAAAGCGGCCATCACCACCACCGGCCGGCTGGCCGAGGTGGTGGCGGCGGCCTACCCGGCCAAGTGGCGGGCCATGGCCCGGCAGCACCCGGCCACCCGGACCTTCCAGGCCTTGCGCATGGCGGTCAATGACGAGCTTAGGGAGTTGGAGGCATTCCTGAAGGCCATTCCGGAGTATCTCGCCACGGGCGGGCGGGTGGCCGTGATTTCCTTCCACTCCCTCGAGGACAGGCTGGTCAAACGGGCCTTTCGCCTGGAAGCCACGGACTGCCTGTGTCCGCGTGAACAGGTCGTTTGCGTGTGCGGGCACAAGGCGCGTCTGGCCATCCTGACCAAAAAGCCCGTCATGGCCGGCGAGGAAGAGGTCGCGGCCAATTCGCGGGCCAGGAGCGCCAAGTTGCGGGCGGCGGTGCGGCTGCCCGATGCGGCGCAGGCGACCGGAGCGGGGATATAAAGGAGGGGAGATGGGCGCGTTATCGAAAGAATGGGCTATATCCATGGCCTTTAGCATCGTCCTGCTCCTGGTCTTCGGGCTGGGGCTGGTCTGGCTCAACATCGAGCGCGTGGACCTGGCCTACGAACTCAACAAGATGCAGCGCCAGATCGACGATGTCGAAACACTTTCGGCCAAGCTCGAAGTGGAGCGCAATACGCTTATTACCCCGTCCCGGCTGCGTGGGGTCGCCCGGGAATACGGACTTGGCCCGGCCCGCTCCGGCCAGATTCGGCGCGTGTCCCAGTCCGGGACCGTCGAGACGTCGCCGCTTTTGGCCACGGCCGAGGATCAGGACGGCCGGATCATGGCCAAGGCCCCGGCCAAATCCGCTGGCGAGGCCTCGCAGTCCAAGACCAAGGGCCGCAAGGCCGGGCGGAAACCCTAGGGATGCCGGGGCCGGGCATGCGCAAGCCGAAAGTCGATCGCCAGCAGAAGACCGTGCGCGATTGGAGCCGGGTCAAGCTCACCTGCGTGGGCGTCTTTTTCCTGTTGGCCTGGCTCGGTTTGTGGGCCCGGGCCGGCTACCTCCAGATCGTGGTCGGTCCGGAGCTGGCCGAAAAGGCCCTGCGCCAGCATCTGGCCTCGGAGGTGGACAAGGGGGCCCGTGGCGAAATTTACGACCGTGGCGGCCGGCTTTTGGCCAAAAGCGTGGAGTTCGAGGCCGTGTTCGTGCGGCCGAGGGAAGTGACCGAGCCCGAAAAGACCGCCGATTTTCTGGCCAAGGTGCTCCATATGAAGGAACAGCGCATCGTCAAAAAGCTGCGCAGCTCCTCCAACATGGTCTATCTCTCCTGGCGGGTCGGGGATCGCACCGCCGCCCGCATCCGCGAGGCCAAGTTGGACGGCGTTTATTTCACCAAGGAATACGGGCGGTTTTACCCCAACGGGCATCTGGCCAGCCAGGTGATGGGGTTTGTGGGCGTCGGCGATGTGGGCCTCGAAGGCGTGGAAAAGGCCTTCGACGGCCGTCTGACCGGCCGGCAGGCCAAGTACGTGGTCCAGCGCGACGCCTCCGGTCGGCGCTTCTTTTTCGATGCCCAGGGCCGGGAACTGGCCGACATCAACGGCCACGACGTGCGCCTGACCATCGATTCGCAGATTCAGTTCTTCGCCGAGGAGGAGCTGGAAAAGGCCGTCACCGACAACCATGCCAAGGGCGGCACCTGCCTGGTCGTCCACGTGCCCACGGGCGAAATCCTGGCCATGGCCAACTATCCCTTTTTCAATCCCAACGTGGGGCGCGGCATCAGCCCCCGTATCGCCCGCGACCACGCCGCCCTGGACGTCTACGAGCCCGGTTCCACCATGAAGCCCCTGCTCGTGGCCTCGGCCCTCCAGGAGCACGTGATCAGGCCCACCTCCACCTTCAACTGTGAAAACGGCCGGTTTGCCTTCGCCAATAGGACCATCCGGGATACCCACTCCTACGGTGTGCTGCCGGTCAACATGATCGTGCGCGTTTCGAGCAACATCGGCGCGGCCAAAATCGGCCTGCAGCTCGGCGCGAAGCGGCTGCACCATTATTTCGACCTGCTTGGTTTCGGCCGCCCGACGGGACTTCGCATCACCGGCGAAGCCAAGGGGCTTGTGCGGCCGCTCAAAGCCTGGATGCCCATCGACGTGGCCACGGCCTCTTTTGGCCAGGGCATTGCCGTGTCCCCGGTCCAGCTGGCCCAGGCCTACCTCATTTTGGCCAACGACGGCGTGTACAAGCAGATCAAGCTCGTGGCCGACCCTCCCGACGACCAACCCGAGCGCACGCCCTACCGCGTCTTCGACGCCGAGGTGGCCCGCACCGTCCAGTCCATGATGCGCGAGGTGGTCCAGGAAGAGCACGGCACCGGCAAAGTGGCCCGCATTCCGGGCCTGGAGACCGGCGGCAAGACCGGCACCGCCCAAAAGGCCGGCTCCCATGGCGGCTATGGCAACAAGTACCTGGGGTCCTATGTTTCCTTCGTGCCGGCCCTTCATCCGGAATACATCCTCATCGTGATGATTGACGAACCCGAGCCGAGTCACTACGGCGGGGTCGTCGCCGCGCCGGCCGTGCGCAACGTGACCCTGCGCATGCTGTCCTACCTCGGCCGCATGCCCGAGACCGTGCAGATGGCCAAGGCCCAGACGCCGGACCAGATGCCGGAGCAGTCCCCGGCCAAGGAGCAGGCCCAGGCGCCGGCCGCGCCCGCCGTGAAGGAGCCGAGCAAGGCGGACAAGGATATTTTGGCCATCGCCGGAGGGGCCGCCGGCGACATCAAGCAGGTTTCGGTCCAATCCGTGCCGAATTTCGCCGGCATGCCGTTGCGGCAGGCGGTGGAAATCCTGGTCGGCAAGGGCATCGTGCCAAGGCTCGAAGGTCAGGGGCTGGTGGTCTCGAAACAGAGTCCGGCTCCGGGCGCGCCCTGGCCCTCCGGCGAAAAAAACGAAGTCGTGTTGTGGCTTTCCAGGCCCTCCTGATGGTGAGGCGAGCATGATGGCAGATACGCGCAATCCGTCCCTGGACGCGTTGCTGGACAAAGTCCGCGAAGACGCTCTTCCCGTGGCCGGGCATTCCGCCAAGGTCGTGTCCGGCGGCGTGTTCGTGGCCGCCTCGGGCACGGCCGCCGACGGCGCGCGGTTCATTCCCGACGCCCTGGCCCGGGGCGCGGCGGTGATCGTGGCCGGCCCGGGGACCGTGCTTCCGGGCGGGAGCGGGGCTACGCTTGTCAGCGTGGACGAGCCGCGAAAGGCCCTGGGGCTCCTGGCCGCCGCCCGCTTTGGCACCGACCGCATGGCCATGCCCGTGGTGGCGGTCACCGGCACCAACGGCAAGACCACGGTCAGCTATCTGATCGAGCGTCTGGCCACGGCCGCCGGCAAGAAGGTCGGCGTGCTCGGCACGGTGGCCTACCGCTGGCCGGGGGTGAGCCGGAACGCCTCGCTGACCACCCCGGACTGCCTGACCATCCACGAGGATCTGGCCGCCATGGCCGCCGCCGGCTGCGATCTGGCCGTCATGGAGGCCTCCTCCCATGCCCTGGACCAGGACCGGCTGGCCGGGCTTTCCTTCGCCGCCGGGGTGTTCACCAACCTGACCCAGGACCACCTCGACTACCACAAGGACATGGAGACCTATTTCGCGGCCAAGGCCAAGCTGTTCCGCCACTATCTGCCCGACCCGGCCACGGCGGTGCTCAACTACGACGATCCCTTCGGCCTGCGTCTGCTCAAGGAATTTCCCACTGCCCTGGGCTACGGCCTGGGCAAGGCCCCGGCCGGCTTCACCCGGCTCCTCGCCGGCGGCATCCGCGCCCACGGCCGCGACGGGCTGCATCTGGGGGCGGGCTTCGGCGACGAGGCCTTCGAAGTGGCCTCGCCCATGCCCGGCCGGCACAATGCCGCGAATCTCCTGGCCGCCATGGGCACGGGCCTGACCCTCGGCCTGCCCTACGAGACCTTCGAGGCCCTGGCCGATTGCCACGGCGCGCCGGGACGCCTCGAGCGCATTCCCAATCCCGCCGGGCTGACCGTTTTCGTCGATTACGCCCACACCCCGGACGCCCTGGAAAACGTGCTCGGCGCGGCCAGGGAGTTCACCGCCGGCCGGCTTTTCGCCGTGTTCGGCTGCGGCGGCGACCGCGACCGCACCAAGCGTCCGCGCATGGCCGAAGCCGTTTCCCGGTGGGTCGACGTGGCCGTTTTGACCTCGGACAATCCCCGGCACGAGGACCCGCTGGCCATTATCGAAGACGCCAAGCCCGGGCTGTCCGGTGCGCGCAAGGCCATCATCGAACCCGACCGGCGTCGGGCCATCGCCCTGGCCCTTGACGCCATGCGACCCGAGGACGTGCTGGTGATCGCCGGCAAGGGACACGAAACCTATCAGCAGATCGGCGACGTGAAGCACCCGTTTTCCGACGCCGCCGTGGTCAGGGAGCTTACCGGATGCGCATGACCTTGTCCGATATCCTCGCAGCCACCAGGGCCGTCGGCGACGTGGGTGAACGCGGCAATCCCATCATCGAGGCCGTGCGCATCGACAGCCGGGCCGTCATCCCCGGCTGCCTGTTCGTGTGCGTGCCCGGCGAACGCTTCGACGGCCACAATTTCGCCGCCGAGGCCGTGGGCAAGGGCGCGGCCGCCGTTTTGGCCGACAGACCGCTTACCGGGCTGCCCGACGGCACGCCGGTGCTTTTGGTGCGCGACACCGTGGCCGCCTTGGGCATGCTCGCCCAGGCCTGGCGCAAGCAGGTCGGGGCCAGGCTTGTGGGCGTGACCGGCTCGGCCGGCAAGACCACGGTCAAGGAGCTCACTGCCGCCATTTTGGGCAAGCTCGGACCCACGGCGAAAAACTACAAGAATTACAACAATCGCATCGGCCTGCCGCTGTCCATGCTCGAAGCCTCCGACAAGGACGCGTATTGGGTCATGGAACTTGGCATCTCGCGGCCCGGCGAGATGGAGCCCCTGGCCGCCATCGCCGAACCCGACGTGGCCGTGATCCACAATGTCGGCCCGGCCCATCTGGAGGCCCTGGGTGACGTGGCCGGCGTTGCTGCCGAGAAGACGAAGCTTTTCAAATACCTGCGCCCCGGTGGCGTGGCCCTGGCCTCCATGGACTATCCCGAGCTGTGGGAGGCGGCCCTGGCCGTTTCCCCGCGCGTGCGGGGGCTTTCCACCAAGGGGCAGGGCAAGGGGCAGTCCGCGCCGTACCGGGCCAAATATCTGGGCGCGCTGGCCGAGGGCCGGGGCCGGTTTTTTCTCAAGCTCGGCGAGCTGGAGATGGAAGTCGAAACGCCGCTGACCGGCGGCCATTTCGCCGAGAACATCCTGGCCGCCGCCGCCGCCGCCCATATCCTCGGGGCCGGGGAAAAGCAGATCGCCGCCGGGCTCGAAACGGCGGTCATGCCCGAGCAGCGGTTCTATTGCCGTCGGCAGGGCTGCTACACCATCATCGACGACACCTATAACGCCAATCCGCTGTCCATGCGCCGGGCCATCGCCGCCGCCGTGGAGGCCGCCCAGGGCAAGCCGCTCGTGCTGGTCCTTGGCGAAATGCGCGAGATGGGCGTCCATGCCGAGGAAGAGCACGCGAAGCTCGGCGAGGCCGCCGCGGCAAGCGGCGCCCAGGCCGTCTTTTACCACGGGGCCCATGCCGACGCCGTGGGCGAAGGGCTGACCCGGGGCGGCTATGCCGGCCGGTTTGCCGTGGCCGACACCCCGGACGCCTTTTGCGACATGCTGGCCACCATGGAACTGCGCGGCGGCGTCTTCCTGTTCAAAGGTTCGCGGTCCATGCGTATGGAGGAGTATCTGGCCGCCTTCACCCAGAGCATCCAAAAGGACCCCAAGGCATGATCTATTACCTGCTGGTGCCGCTGGCGGCGCATATAAGCGCCCTAAATGTCTTCCGTTACATCACGTTCCGGTCGATCGCGGCGCTTCTCACTGCCCTGGTCCTTTCCATCGTGTTCGGTCCGCGCTTTATCCGCTGGCTGACCCGCCTCAAGTACGGCCAGTACATTCACGAGGACGTGGCCGCCCACCAGCGCAAGGCCGGCACCCCGACCATGGGCGGACTGCTCATCGCCTTTTGCATCCTGGTCAGCGTCCTGCTCTGGGGCGATCTGGCCAACGAATACGTCTGGATGACGATTTTCGTGTACCTGGGCTTCGGCGTCCTGGGCTTTGTCGACGACCATGCCAAGGTGGTCAAAAAGCGCAACAAGGGGCTTTCGCCCAAGGCCAAGCTCCTGGGGCAGCTGATCATTTCGGGACTGGCCGCGGCCGTGCTCCTGTCCGACCCCGAATATTCCACCCGGCTGGCCGTGCCCTTTTTCAAGCACGTAAATCCCGACCTCGGCCTCTTTTATTTTCCCTTCGCCATGCTGGTCATGGTGGCGGCGAGCAACGCCGTGAACCTGACCGACGGCCTGGACGGCCTGGCCATCGGCCCCATGATCGTCAACGCGGCCATGTTCGCGCTTTTCGTCTACGTGGCCGGCCATGCCCAGATGGCGCGCTACCTGCAGGTCATGCCCGTCTCCGGCGTGGGCGAGGTCACGGTTTTTTGCGGGGCCATGGTCGGGGCGGGGCTCGGTTTTTTGTGGTTCAACGCCTATCCGGCCCAGGTTTTCATGGGCGACGTGGGGTCGCTGTCGCTCGGCGGGGCGCTCGGGTTTCTCGCCGTGCTGTGCAAACAGGAACTGCTGCTCATGGTGGTCGGCGGACTTTACGTGGCCGAGACTGTCTCGGTTATTTTGCAGGTGGGCTACTTCAAGATGACGGGCGGCAAGCGGATTTTCCGCATGGCGCCGCTGCATCACCACTTCGAGCTGATGGGTGTGCCGGAATCGAAGATCATCATCCGGTTCTGGATACTGTCCATCCTGCTCGCCCTGGTGGGGCTGTCCACCCTTAAACTGCGGTAGGCGATTTTCGATGCGTGACATGCTCCATAGTGATCAACTGCGCGGGCACACGGCCGTCGTCGTCGGGGCCGGGTCTTCGGGCCGCGCCGCGGCAAGGCTGCTTGCCCGGCTGGGCGCGACCGTGCGTTTTCTGGAGAAAAAGCCCGAATCGGTGGCCGACGATTTCCGGGCCGAGGCCGTGGAAGCCGGCTACGACCTGCGCGTCGGGGAGCATGGGCCGGCCGATTTCGCCGGCGCGGACCTGGTCGTGCTCTCGCCCGGCATCCGGGCGGCGGGGCTTTCTGACTGTCTGGCCGCCTGCCCGGACGCCCAGGTGCTCTCCGAACTGGAGCTGGCCTCCTGGTTCGTGACCGAGCCCATCGTCGCCGTCACCGGCTCCAACGGCAAGACCACCACCGTCATGCTCGTAAGCCACCTGCTCGAGGCGGCCGGGCGCAAGGTCTTTACCGGCGGCAACATCGGCACGCCGCTGTCCGAATACGTGCTGGCCGGCGATCCGGCCGACGTGGTGGTGCTCGAGGTTTCGAGCTTCCAGCTCCAGCTCGTCAAATCCTTCCGCCCCAAGGTGGCGGTGCTGCTCAACTTCTCGCCCAACCACCTGGACTGGCACGCCGACCTGGAAGAATACCTGTCGGCCAAGCTCAATATTTTCGCCGCCCAGCGCCCGGGCGACACGGCCATCCTGCCGCGGGACATGCGCGAGACCCTGGCCGGCCGCTCCTTTACCAGGGCCGACGTCACCTGGTTCGAACCGACCGGCCGGTTCACCTGCCCAAGGCTTGCCGGCGCGCACAACCAGCAGAACATGGAAGCCGCCTTTCTGGCGACCCAGCCCTTCGGGGTGACCGAGGAGACGGCGAAAGTCGCTTTCGAGCGCTTCGCCCCGGCCCCGCACCGGTTGCAGATCATCGGCGAGAAGGGCGGGGTGCTTTTCGTGGACGACTCCAAGGCCACCACCGTGGCGGCCATGGAGGCGGCGCTCAAAAGCTTCGACCGGCCGGTGCGGCTTCTGTGCGGCGGCGTGTTCAAGGGCGGCGATCTGGTTGCGCTTTTGCCGCTGCTCAAGGAACGCGTCGCGGCTGTCGGGCTTTTCGGGGCCGGGCGCGAGGTGTTCGAGGCCGCCTGGGCCGGGCAGGTGCCGCTGTTCCATGAGCCCACCCTCAGGCCGACCGTCAGGCGTCTTTACGCCGAGGCCAGGGATGGCGATGTGGTGCTGCTCTCTCCGGCCACGGCGAGCTTCGACCTCTACGACGGCTACAAGGCCCGGGGCCGGGATTTCCAGGACATTTTCGCCGGACTGCCCATGACGCCGGATGCGGCGAAGGAGAAGCCATGAGCAGACTGCGCGTGGCGACGGCCGAAAACGCCAAAACCGGGACCTTCGATTTGTGGCTTCTGGGCGCGACGCTCATGCTCGCGGGCCTTGGGCTGGTCATGGTCTTTTCCTCCAGCGGGGTCATGGCCGAGCGCCTAAATGGCAACCGCTACTTCTTTTTCCAGCGTCAGGCGCTTTTCGCCCTGGTCAGCTTCGGGCTCATGTGCATCTGCGCCTACATGCCGCGCAAGGTGCTCCACGGCCCGGTCTATCTGTGGCTTTTCGCCATCATCTTTCTGCTCATCCTGACGCTGGTGCCGCCCTTTTCGGTCCGGGCCGGCGGCGCGCGCCGCTGGATGCATCTGGGGCCGGCCACCTTGCAGCCTATGGAGTTGGCCAAGGTGGTGCTGGTCATGTACCTGGCCTATTTTTTCAGCCAGAAACAGCAGATGGTGCGCTCTTTTTCGGTCGGGTTCATCCCGCCGGTCATCGTCACCGGTTTTCTCGGGCTCATTTTGCTGCTCCAGCCCGACTTCGGCGGCGCGGTCTTTCTGGGCATGCTCTTTTTCCTCATGAGCCTGGTCGGCGGCACGCGCCTGACCTACCTCGCCGTGTCCATGCTCTTCGGCGTCGGGGCCATGGGGCTGCTCATCGCCTCCTCGCCCTACCGCTTCAAACGCTGGTTCGCCTTTCTCGATCCCTTCAAGGACCCGCAAAACGTGGGCTACCAGCTCGTGCAGTCCTTCTACGCCTTCGGTTCGGGCGGCATCACGGGCGTTGGTTTCGGGGCCGGCAAACAGAAGCTCTTTTACCTGCCCGAGGCCCACAACGACTTCATCATGGCCGTGCTCGGCGAGGAGCTTGGCTTTATCGGCATCTCCATCGTGTTCATCTGCGTCGGCATCCTGCTCTGGCGCGCTTTCAGGGTGGCCTTGGCCCAGGACGACCTGCGCGACCGGTTTACGGCCTACGGCATGACCCTGGTCCTGGCGCTGGGGGTTGTCCTCAATCTGGCGGTGGTGCTCGGCTGCGTGCCGCCCAAGGGCGTGGCCATGCCCTTTTTGAGCTACGGCGGCAGCAACCTGCTGTCCTGCTTCCTCTGCGTCGGCATCCTGCTCAACCTTTCCCGGAGCGCCCGGACATGACGCGCATCGTGCTGACCACCGGCGGCACCGGGGGCCATATTTTCCCGGCTTTGGCCGTGGCCGAGGCCTTGCAGGCCGCAAGGCCGGACGTCGGCATCCTTTTTGTCGGCGGGGCCGGCCCGGAAGGGCGGCTGGCCACCCAGGCCGGGCTGTCCTTTGTCGGGCTGCCGGCCAAGGGCGTCTTCGGCCGGGGGCTTCGCGCCCTGGCCGCGCCGGTGTGGATGGCCAGGGCGTTTGGCATGGCCATACGGGTGCTGCGCCAGTGGCGGCCGGACGTGGTGGCGGGCTTCGGCGGCTACGCCGGATTCGTGCCCGTGGCGTCGGCGAAACTGCTCGGCCTGCCCACGGTCATCCACGAGCAAAACAGTGTCCCGGGCGTGACCAACAAGATCCTCGGCCGCTTCGTGGACGTTGTCTGCATCACCTATCCGGATGAGGCGCGGGTGTTTTCGCCGCAAAAGACGAAACTGCTCGGCAACCCCATCCGGGGGGGCATCGCGGCCGGCGCGGCAGCCCGTCAGGAGGGGGGGGAGCGGCATCTGCTGGTCCTTGGCGGCAGCCAGGGGGCCAGGGCCGTCAACGACGCCGTCATCGACATCCTGCCGCGCCTGCTGGCCGCCGGCATATCGGTGCGCCTGCAAGCCGGCCGGGTCGATTTCGACCGGGTCGGCGAGCGCGTGGCCGCCATCCTGGCCGACCGTCCCCAGGGGGAAGAGCGCGGCGGGGTGGTCATCGAAAATTTCATCGAGGACATGGCCGAGGCCTACGCCTGGGCCGATCTGGTCCTGGCCCGGGCCGGGGCCACGACACTGGCCGAGGTCACGGCGGCGGGAAAGCCTTCCTTGCTCATTCCCTTTCCCTTTGCCACCCACGACCACCAGTCGGTCAATGCCGCGTTTCTGGCCCGGGCCGGCGCGGCCGGGGTCATCGCCCAGGCCGATCTCCCGAACCGCGATCTGGCGGCGGAGGTGACCGGGCTGCTCGGCGATCCGGACAGGCTGGCCCGCATGGGCGCGGCCGCATCCGCCGCCGCCATGCCGGACGCGGCCGCGCGCATCGCCGCCGTGCTCCTCGATCTGGCCGGGCGCAAGGGAGGCGCCAAATGAACATGCAGCAACACGTCCACTGCGGCGCCGGGGCCATGGGCACCAAGGTCCGCAAGATTCATATGATCGGTATCGGCGGTTCGGGCATGAGCGGCATCGCCGAAGTGCTCATCAACCTCGGCTATGAGGTCTCGGGCTCGGATCTGGCCATGGGCGCGACCGTCAAGCGCCTGGCCGGCCTCGGGGCCAACATCGCCATCGGCCATGGCCGGGAAAACCTCGGCGACGCCGATGTGGTGGTCAAATCCACGGCCGTGACCAATGACAACCCCGAGGTGGTCGTGGCCCGCGAGCGCGGCATCCCGGTCATCCCCAGGGCCGAGATGCTGGCCGAGCTCATGCGGCTGCGAAATGGCATCGCCGTGGCCGGCACCCACGGCAAGACCACCACCACCTCGCTTCTGGCCACCATCTTCACCGAGGCCGGCTACGACCCGACCGTCATCATCGGCGGCCGGCTCAACGCCTACGGCGCCGGGGCGCGTCTGGGACAGGGCGAATACCTCATCGCCGAGGCCGACGAATCCGACGGCTCGTTTCTGTGCCTGTCGCCCATCGCCTCGGTGGTGACCAACGTCGATGCCGACCACCTGGACCACTACGCCAACCTGGCCGCCATCGACGACGCCTTTGTGGACTTTTTGAACGGTATTCCCTTCTACGGGGTCAACGTGGTCTGCCTCGACGATCCGGGCGTGGCCCGGCTCCTGCCCCGGGTCAATCGTCCCATCCTCACCTACGGCGTCACGTCGCCGGCGCGGCTGCGGGGGAAGATCCTCGAAACCGGGGCGACCAGCCGTTTCACCGTGACCCTGGACGGCAAGGAGCTTGGCGAAATGCGGCTGGCCCATCCCGGCCGCCACAATGTGCTCAATGCCTTGGGAGCCATCGGCCTGTCCCTGGAAGCCGGCATCGAGTTGCCGGTCATCGCCGCCGCCCTGGCCAAATTCGGCGGGGTGGGGCGGCGCTTCGAACGCAAGGGCGAACGCGACGGCGTGGTGGTGGTGGACGACTACGGCCACCATCCGGCCGAGATCAGGGCCACCCTGGCCACGGCCAGGACCGTCTATCCGGACCGCCGGCTGGTGGTGGCCTTCCAGCCCCACCGTTTTTCGCGCACCAAGGCGCTTTTCGGTGATTTCTGCACCTGCTTCGAGGCCGCCGACGAGCTGCTTTTGACTGAAATCTATCCGGCCTCCGAAGCGCCCATTCCCGGTGTCAGCGGCGAAAGTCTGGCCCAGGGCATCCGGCAGGTGAGCAAGACCAACGTGTCGTATTACCGCGATTTCCCGGCCATGGAGGAAGCCCTGGCCGGAGTCGTGCGCCCCGGCGACGTGCTGCTGACGCTCGGGGCCGGCAGCGTGTGGCAGGTGGGCGTGCATTATCTGGAGGCGGGTGGTGGCGCTTGAGGTGAAACCCGGGCCGGTTCTTGCGGCCCGCACCACGTTGCGCCTGGGCGGCCGTGCCCTGGCCGAGGTCGTTTTGACCGACATGGAAGACGCCCATGGCCTGGCCGAGGCTTTAGCCAGGCTCGGCGGGACGCCGCTGATCCTTGGCGGCGGCAGCAACATCCTGGCCGCCGACGGGGAGTTGCCGCTGATCGTGGTTTCGGCCAGCCTTCGCGGCGAGCCCGAGACCTTGCGGGAGCGCGCCGCGGGCAAGGTCCGGGTGCGGGTCCTGGCCGGGGTCAAGCTCCAGCGGCTGGTTGCCTGGCTGGCCACCCAGGGCCTGTCGGGACTTAGCGGCCTTATCGGCGTGCCCGGCACCGTGGGCGGGGCCGTGGCCGGCAATGCCGGGTCCTACGGCGAGGCCATGGGCGACGTGCTGGCCCGGGTGTGCCTGTGGACGCCGGAGACGGGCGTGGCCTGGCTTGGCCGGGAGGCCTTTTCCACGGCCTACCGCCGGTTTTCGCTCAAGGGCGTGGCCGGGTTTTACCTGGTGCTGGCGGCGGAGATCGACTGCGAGCCGCGCGAGCCGATCGACATCCGCCGGGACATGGTGGCCTGCCTGACCCAAAAAAAGGCCAGCCAGCCCATCACCGCGGCCACGGCCGGCTGCGTGTTCAAGAATCCGCCCGGGGCGTCGGCCTGGAAGCTCCTGACGGAAGCGGGATTTAAGGGAAAGCGGCTCGGGAACATGGCTTTTTCGGATAAGCATGCAAATTTTTTGGTAAATTGTGGCGGAGGAACAGGGGGGGAGGCATTTTCGCTGCTCGAATCGGCCCGAAAGGCCGTTTTGGCGCGAAGCGGTCAGGAACTGGAACCGGAAGTGAGGATCGTGCCATGAACGTCAGGGTAGGAGCGCTGTCGGGACTTGGGGGGGGCTCGTCAAAGCGTCGCCGCAACGGCTATTCGGGCGCTGCGCCCCGGGTGACCGTCAAAAGCCGTGTGGTGAAATCCAAGAGCAACCGCAACCGTAACAACGTGCGCGGCGAGTGCTCGCTGCACATGCCCACGGTGAGCCTTGGCGGCATGGGCCGGCTTTGCACCCGGGTTTTTTCCATGGCCCTGATGTCGGCTTTGGTCCTGGCCGTGAGCGTGGCCCTGCTTGCCGGATACCGCTGGCTGACCACGGTCAACTACTTCGCCTTGCAGCAGGTGTCCGTCACCGGTTGTTCGCGCCTGTCCGAGGAGCACATCCGCGAGGTGGCCGGACTGACGCCAGGGGTCAATGTGCTGTCGCTGTCCATGGACCGGATGCGGGCCGATCTGGCCCAGGAACCCTGGATTGACGCGGTGACCGTCAAGCGGGTGCTGCCCGGGACGATTCTGGTGGATGTGAAGGAAAAAAGTCCTTCCTATCTTGTGCAGTATCAAGGAACACTCTATTACGCCGACGAAGGTGGACGCATCATCGACAAGGTCGAGCCCGGGCAATTTGTATCGTTGCCCCAGATCGAGGTCGAGGCCGGCATGGAGAAGCATCTGGCCCTGCTGGCCGATCTGCGGCGCGCCGTGGCCGAACATCAGGTGCCGTTCGATTTCGGGCAGATCGCCTGGCTGCGTCTGAGTTGGGGCAGGGGGCTGGAAATTCGTTTGATGGACCCGGGGATTCTTTTGTGCCTGGGCTCCAAGCAATGGAATCGCAATCTTTCCCGGATGAATCTGGTCTGGACCGACTTGCGCCGGCGGGGGGAGCTGGGCTCGGTCGGGCAGATTACGGCCGAGGGGGACAAGGTCTGGGTGGAGAAACGCGGCAATTCGGGGGATGCGCCGCAAGGCTAGGGGAGCGTTCCTCAAAATACGCAAGTATTTATTAAGGAAATCATGCGGCCTCGTTTCGAGGACACGACATGGGGAGCGCGCGGAGCGGGCAACGCCGGCGTTGGAATCCAAATTGCGTCAGAGGCGATTTTGGACATGAAATTGAAGAGCTTTTGACGTAGAAAGCCCGTGGGCATGCCGACGTCAGGAAAGGAAACGTTCAGGGAGCGGTTTATGGCCAGGTCGGAACTAATCGTCGGGCTCGATATCGGCACCACCAAGATTTGCGTGGTTGTCGGCGAACTCTCGCCCGAAGGCGTGGATGTGGTGGGAATCGGCACAAGTCCGTCCACCGGACTGCGCAAGGGTGTGGTCGTCAATATCGAACAGACCGTGCAGTCCATCAAAAAGGCCCTGGAAGAGGCCGAACTCATGGCGGGTTGCGAAATCCGCTCGGTCTATGCCGGCATCGCCGGCAGTCACATCAAAGGGTTCAACAGTCACGGGGTCATTGCCGTCAAGGGCGGTGAAGTCGGTCCCCGCGACATTGAACGGGTCATAGACGCGGCCAAGGCCGTGGCCATCCCGTTGGATCGGGAGGTCATCCACATCCTGCCGCAGGAATTTATCGTCGACGACCAGCGCGGCATCGCCGATCCGCTCGGCATGGCCGGCGTGCGCCTGGAAGTGCGGGTGCACATCGTCACCGGGGCCGTCACCAGCGCCCAGAACATCATCCGTTCGTGTCACCGGGCCGGGCTCGACGTCTCGGACATCGTGCTCGAGTCCCTGGCCTCGTCCAAGGCGGTGCTCACCAACGAGGAGCGCGAAATCGGCGTGGCCCTGGTCGACCTTGGCGGCGGCACCACGGATCTGGCCATCTTCGCCAACGATTCCATCAAGCACACCGCCGTGCTGGCCCTTGGCGGCACCAACCTGACCAACGACATCGCCTTCGGCCTGCGCACGCCCATGGCCTCGGCCGAGAAGATCAAGATCAAATACGGCTGCGCCCTGGCCGAGATGGTGCCCAAGGACGAGGTCATCGAAGTCATGAGCGTCGGGGGGAGGGAGCCCCGCCGGCTCTCGCGGCAGGTGTTGGCCGAAATCTGCGAGCCCCGCGTGGAGGAGATGCTGGCCCTGGTGGACCAGGAGCTCATCCGCTCGGGCATGAAGAGCCAGATCGGCGCGGGTGTTGTCCTGACCGGAGGCACGGCGCTGATCGAGGGCATCCAGGAGCTTGGAGAACAGATTTTCAACCTGCCCACGCGCATCGGTTATCCCGACAAGGTCGGGGGCCTGAAAGACGTGGTCAACAGCCCCATGTACGCCACGGCGGTGGGGCTCCTCATGTACGGCGCGGAGAAAGAGGGCGTGGAACAGCGCTTCCGCATCCGCGACGAGAATGTGTTCAACCGCATTCTGGGGAGGATGCGGAAATGGTTCGTGGACGTGAAGTAGTCGCGTCCGCGCAAGTAATGCTGGGGGATAACCAGGGAGTTCGATAGGGGGAGATCGATATGGAATACTTGGAACTGGAACAAGGGTCGAACGCCCGCATCAAGGTCGTCGGATGCGGCGGCGGCGGCGGCAACGCCGTTGAAAACATGATCTGCTCGGCCATGTCCGGTGTGACCTTCATCACGGCCAACACCGATATCCAGGCCTTGCAGAAGTCCCAGGCGGAGTACCGCATCCAGCTCGGCGAGAAGCTGACCAAGGGTCTTGGCGCGGGAGCCAACCCCGACGTCGGCCGCGACGCGGCGCTGGAAAGCATCGACGCCATTCGCGAGGCCATCGGCGATTGCGACATGGTCTTCGTCACCGCCGGCATGGGCGGCGGCACCGGCACCGGCGCGGCTCCGGTCGTGGCCCAGGTGGCCAAGGAGGCCGGCGCGCTCACCGTGGCCGTCGTGACCAAACCTTTTTATTTCGAGGGCAAGAAACGTCTTCTTTCGGCCGAAAAAGGCGTTCAGTCGCTTCGGGACGTGGTGGACTCCATCATCACCATCCCCAACGACCGCCTGCTTTCGTTGGCCTCGAAAAAAGCCACCTTCATCGAGATGCTCAAAAAGGCCGACGAGATCCTCTACTTCGCGGTCAAGGGCATTTCCGACCTCATCATGGTTCCGGGGTTGATCAACCTCGACTTCGCCGACGTCAAGGCCGTCATGAGCGAAATGGGACTGGCCATGATGGGATTCGGCACCGCGCGCGGCGAATCCCGCGCCCGCGAGGCGGCGCTCAAGGCCATCACCAGCCCGCTGTTGGAAGACGTCACCATCGACGGCGCCCGCGGCGTGCTCATGAACATCACCTGCGGCCCGGACCTGACCATCGAGGAAGTGGACGAAGCCGCCTCCACCGTCACCGAGGCCGTCCACGAGGACGCCAAGGTCTTTTTCGGCACGGTCTTCGATCCCGACGCCACCGACGAGATGCGCATCACCGTCATCGCCACCGGCATCGAGTCCGCCATGCAGCGCGACGCGGCGCCGCAGCAAAAGGCCGTTGAGCAAAAGTCCGTGGATGTCATCACCCAGCTGGCGCGGCAAAAGTCCTCCGGCGGCGCGCCCACCAACCCCGGCAGTGGCGGCGGTGGCGGCGGCGTCCAGAGCCCGCGCAGCGTGCGCGTGCTGTCCACCCAGCAGGCCAACGACTACAATATCCCGGCCTACCTGCGCAAAGGCGGCAAGAAGGGCAACCCCGAGGCGGCCCTGAACCAGGCCCCGATCAAGACCCAGCCCGTGGGCGAGGAAGAATTCCTCTTCGATGAGGAGGAATTCGAAATTCCTTCCTTCATCCGCATGCAGGCGGACTAGGAGCCGGGAGGGACAGCGTCCCTCCCGGGTTTCCTCCCTGCCGGGGACTGACCCCCGGCCCCCGATACGGGGAAAGGTGACGTTTGAGCGAAACGAGGCGGGCAAGGGTCCATTTCGGCCTGGACAGGCCCGAGGTGCGGGATTTCGGCGGACGGCTGCCCGTGGCCCTGGCCGTACCCGGCGCGGAGGCCCTCGCCCTGTCGGCCCTGGGCTGGCAGGCCGTCTGGAGACTGCTGACGGACGATCCGGCCCTGGCCGTGGAACGGGTTTTCTGTCGTCCGGGCGAGCCCCCCGTGGCCGAGGATTCCGGCCGGCCCCTGGCCGACTTTCCGGTCATCGCCTTTTCGCTGTGCTACGAGGAAGACTACCTGCCCGTGGCGGCTGCCCTGACCGCCGCGGATATCCCCCTTTCGCGCGACAAGCGGCCCGATTTTCCCATCGTCGTGGGAGGCGGGCCGCTTGCCTTTCTCAATCCCGCTCCCATCCTGCCGGCCCTGGACCTGCTTTTCGTGGGCGAGGCCGAGGCCGGACTGGCCGAGGTCCTGGCGGCGCTGCGCCGGGCCGTTCTTTCCGGCGCGGACAAGGCTGCCTGTCTTGCCGCCGTGGCCCATATGCCGGGCGTGCTCGTCCCGGGCATCACCCGCACCCCGGTCTTGCGGGCCTGCGCCGTGGACGCCGGCGAGGCCACGCTGTTGGCCGATCCGGCCCACTCCTGCTTCGTCTCCGGCCACGCCGCCTTTCGCGACATGTTCCTGGTCGAGGTCAATCGCGGCTGTCCCTACGGCTGCCGGTTTTGCGCCGCCGGCTACGTCTACAGGCCGCCCAGGCAGGCGCGGATGGCCCAGATGCAGGCGCTTATCGAGGATGTCTCGCCGCGCAAGGTCGGCCTTGTCGGCACGGCGCTGACCGATTGGCCCGATCTGCTGCCGTTTCTCACCTGGCTGCGGGAGCGGGGCACCAAGTTCTCGCTTTCCTCGGTGCGCGCCGACGGCATAACCCCGGAGCTGTTGTCCATCCTGCGCCAGGCCGGGCTGCGCACCCTGACGCTGGCCCTGGAAGCGCCGAGCGAGCGCCTGCGCCGTGCCGCCAACAAGCACCTGAGCCTGGACGCGCTGGTAAACGCCGTCGCTCTGGCCGGGAAATACGGCATCAACCACTTGAAGTTCTACTTGATCGTGGGCTGGCCCGGGGAATGCCCCGAAGACTTCGACGTTCTGGCCCCGCTTCTGGCGCAAGTGGCCAAGGCCGCGTCCATCGGCAAGGGCAAGCGCGGCGTGGCCCACGCCACCCTGTCCGTCAACCCGCTGGTGCCGAAGCCGGCAACGCCCATGCAGTGGGCCCCCATGGCCTCGGTCGCCACCATCGAGGCGGCCTACGCCCGAATCCGCGAAGCCGCCAAACCGCTGCCGGGGTTCCGCGTGGAAGTGGAAAACGCTTCCATGGCCCGTATGCAGGGACTCCTCGCCCGGGGTGACGAACGCCTTTTCCCGCTCATCGAGGCGGCGGCCGCCTCTGGCAGCTTCCGCCGGTCGCTTGCGACCTGGGACGGCGACGAGGCCTTCTATCTCGACCGCATGCGCGAGAAGGACGAAGCCTTCCCCTGGGACATCGTCGATATCGGCGTGTCGCGCGAATACCTCTGGCGCGAATGGGAGCGTTACCAAGAGGGCGTGGGCACGGCCAAATGCCCGCCGGAGGGGTGCCAAATGTGCGGGCGCTGTTTATCAATGATACGTTAGAATGCGCGAGGTGAACAACAATGTTCGATGAGATTGTGCTGTCTGTTGTGTCTTTTGCTGGCGGTTGTTTTGTTAGATATTTGTTTGACAGTAGGGATTATAGGCAAAAAATACTCGAAGGTGATTTTTTTATGTTTACCAAGGAGTGTGCTAGGATCAGGGATGATTATATTTTGTATTGTCAAGAATTGCATAACCATAATAAACAAGAAGAAGTTGCTGCTTATTCAAAACTATCTAGAACGACAATAAAAGAGCTTGGGGAAAATTTAAAAAATTCTTTGAATATTATTGAAGAATTTTCTGCAGCGAAGAGTGTCTATCGTATAGTAAATAAGTTGAATAAAGTTATTCTTGAAGCAAATATATATTATGATAAGAGGTTTGATGAAGAAGGAAATTTTAAAAAAGAATTTCTTGATTTTTTGGAGGATGCTAAATTGTTGCAGGATGAATTGATAAAAGACTGGATCGATTTGAATAGACGTTTATATTTTGTATTGACATCTGTCTTCAAGTGGGATGTGCAACGAATTATACGTAATAAGTTTTGTAGTACATTTGCAAATAATGGTAGTTGAATTTATATGACCCTACCTCTTTACCTCGCCTTCATCGCCGCCGCGTCGGTGCTGCTCGTTTTTCCCGGCCCCACCGTACTCATGGTCATCGGCTACGGCCTGGCCGAGGGCCGCAAATCCGTCTGGTCCCTGTTGACCGGCGTGTGCCTTGGCGACGCCGTGGCCTGCGCCGGCTCCCTGGCCGGACTCGGCGCGCTGCTCTCCGCCTCGGCCGCCGCCTTCACCGTGGTCAAGGTCGTCGGCGCGGTCTATCTCATCTGGCTCGGCATCGCCATGCTGCGCTCGGGCAACGACGCGGCCGTGTCACCGGCCCCATGCCCGGCCGGCCGGAAATTCGTCCACGCCTTCACCGTCACCGTCCTCAATCCCAAGACCATCCTCTTTTTCGTGGCCTTCCTGCCCCAGTTCGTGAGCCCCGCCGCCCCGGCCCTGCCGCAACTGGCGCTCCTCGGCACAACCTTCGTGCTGCTCGGCGCGGTCAACACCACCGCCTACGCGCTTCTCGCCGGCACCATCGGCGGTCGCATCCGCGATCCGCGCTTCGTCGGCACGCTGCGCCGCGTCGGCGGCGGGTCGCTCATCGGCGCGGGCGTGCTGACGGCCGTGGCGGTGAAGCGTTAGGCGGCAGGGGAAGGTGCCTCCGGCGGCCAGGGGAGGCGCTGCCTCCCCTGGACCCCACCGCCGGGGGACTTGATGTCCCCCGGACCCCCTTTTACCGGGTCGGGATGGTGAGGCGGAAGTTCGGTCGGTAGGTCTTGTCGCCGCAATCGGCCCGGCGGCACGAGAGGCTTACGCCTCTCGACGCCGGACACGATTGCGGCGACAACCGCGCCAGCGGCGAAGCGCCGCATTTTAAGAAGATATGTTTTCTGAATGTCGCCCCAAAGGGGCGACCGGCGTGGTGGAGGCTGAATTTTTCGGGGCGAGCCTGCCGCGTAAGCGGCGGCATCGTCCAGACAAATTCAGCCTCCATCTTCTCCACTCCGCCTTCCCGGCAGCCAACCCACCCCCCGCCCGACCAAAGCCGGGAAGGGGGGCCCGGGGGGCCCGTGGCCTCCCGGCGGGGTCCGGGGCGGAGCCCCGGTCTGTCCGTTCAGGCCTCCCTACCGATACCCCTCCGCCGCGATGCCTAACCGGCGCAATATCTTCTGTAACGACACGCGTTCCAGGCCCGAAACCCGTGCCGCTTCGGAGACGTTGCCGTGGGTCTGGCCCAGCAGCCGTTCGACGTAGCGCCGGGTGAAGGCGTCGACGACCCGGGCCTTGGCTTCGAGGTAGGGCGTGGGGGTGTCGTCGTCGTTATCGGCGTCGGCCGGGTCGCCCTGGCCAGGGTCGGCGGCGGCGATGGCGGCGGGACCGATGACATCGCCCCGGCAGAAGACGGTGAGGCGACGTACGAAATTGAACAGTTCGCGCACGTTGCCGGGCCATTCCCGGCCGGCCAGGGCGGCGAGGGCTTCGGCGGAGAATTCCTTTTCGCCTATGCCGGTTTCGCGGCAGGCCCGGGCCAGAAAGGCGGTGGCCAGAAGCGGGATGTCCTCGCGGCGTTCACGCAAGGGCGGCAGGCGCACGGTCAAAACGTTCAAGCGGTAGTAGAGGTCTTCGCGGAAGGTCTTGTCGGCGATTTTGCTTTCCAGGTCCTGGTTGGTGGAGGCCAGGATGCGCACGTCCACGGGCAGGGATTTGTTGGACCCGACAGGGCGCACCTCGCGTTCCTGGAGCACGCGCAGGAGTTTGGTCTGCACGCTCATGGGGATGTCGCCGATTTCGTCGAGCACGATGACGCCGCCGTTGGCGGAGGTGAAAAGTCCGCGCCGGTCGCGTTCGGCCCCGGTGAACGCGCCGCGCACGTGGCCGAAGAGTTCGCTTTCGAGAAGCTGGTCCGGGATGGCCGGGCAGTTAACCGAGAGAAACGGTCCCGAGGCGCGCCGCGACAGGCTGTGCACGGCCCGGGCGGCCAGTTCCTTGCCGGTGCCGGATTCGCCCCGGATGAGCACGGTGTAGTCCGAGCCGGCCACGGCGGCGATGGCCTCCTTGACCTGCTCCATGGCCGGCGACTGGCCGAGCAGCCCGGTCTCGCCGCCGCAGGCCGCGACCACCGCCCGCAGTCGGATGTTTTCGGCCAGCAGTTCCGCCCGTTCCAGGCCCTTGGCGATGACCCGGGCCAGGTGTTCGGAGTCCACGGGTTTGGTCAGGAAATCGTAGGCGCCGGCCTTGAGCGCGGTCACGGCCGTGTCGATGTCGCCATGGGCGGTGAGGAGGACCACGCCCAGGTTGGCATCGCGTTCCAGGGCGGCCCCCAGCAGGTCCAGGCCCGAGATGCCGGGCATGCGCAGGTCGGTCACCAGCACGGCGCAGGGGGCGCGGGCGAGATCGGCCAGGGCTTCCTCGCCCGAGAGCACGCAACCAAGGGACGCGTCCGGCAGTTTCTTGGCCAGAAGCCGTACGAGCCCCCGGGCGAAATCCGGCTGGTCGTCGACGATGAGCACACGCGGTGTGCCGTTCATGAGGCTTCCTCCTGGCAGGCGGGCCCGCAGGCCGGCAGGATGACGGTGAAGACCGCGCCGTCGGCGTTTTCCACTTCCACCCGGCCGCCCATGTCGCGCAGCAGGCCGAACACCACGGCCAAGCCCAGGCCCGAGCCGCGTCCGGCCTCCTTGGTGGTGAAAAACGGGTCGAAGATGCGCGTCAGGTCTTCCGGGGGGATACCCGGGCCGTTGTCCGAGACCAGGATGCTGACGCTGTCGTCGTCCGGGCCGGGGCAGGCGGCGATGCGGACCTCGCCCGTTTCCGGGGAGACCGCGTCCAGGGCGTTTAGAAGCAGGTTGGACAGCACCTGTTCCAGGGCCGAGGCATCGGCCCGGGCCACGGGCAGGTTGGCGGCGATGCTGGTTTCGAGGCGCACTTTTCGGGCTTGCCCCTGGACTTCGAACAGGCGCGAGAGGCTTTTTAGAAGCGCGGCGATATCGCAGGGGCCGGTGGAGGCCTGTCTGGGTCGGGCGAAATCGAGCAGGTCGCGCAGGACTTTTTTGGCCATGACGGCGTGGCGTTCGATGACGGCCAGGTCGTCCAGGGCCTGGGGATCGGTCTCGTTTTGGCGCAACAGTTCCGCGTAGCAGGCGATGACGCCAAGGGGGTTGTTGATCTCGTGGGCCAGCCCGGCGGCCAGCTTGCCCACGGCCACGAGCTTTTCGGTCTGGCGCATCTGTTCGCGCATGCGCCTTTCGGCCGTGTTTTCCCGGGCGTAGACCACCATGCGCCCGCCCTGGCCGGCGGGAGAGGCCAGGGGGTAGCGGGTGACGGCGAACGAGCGGCCGTCGGGCAGGGCGATGGTGGAAATGGTCGGGTCGATGCGGACCATCGCGGCGGGACTGGCCGCGTCGTCGCCCGGGGCGGGGCCGAAGACTTCCGGCGGCAGGCGCAGGGGGGCTCCGGGGACGGCCACGGGCGGCAGGGCGACCGCGTCGCCAAGCTCCTGCTGCAGCGCCCTGGCCAGCTCCCGGGCCGGTTCGTTGGCCAGGATGATGCCGAAGGAACTGTCGACCAGGGCCAGCGGGTCGGAAATGCCGTCGAAGATGGAGCCGAGCAGGGCGTTTTGGCCCAAAAGCGAATTGATGGCGTCGAGGTTTTCCAGGGCGATGCCGAGCTGCTGGCCGATGGCCCGGTAGAGCTCGGCGGCCTCGCTGTCCGGGCCGGGGCCGTCGGGCGGAAAGTAAAGGCGCAAAAGCCCCCGGCTGACGTCTGTCGTGCGCACCGGGATAAAGGCCGCATCGCCGGTCAGATGCAGGCGATCCTCGGCCACCAGTTTGCGCCACTCGGCAGGCGGTGGCGGCGGGGATTCCCCGGGCGGCCAGGAAACCGAGCCGCCGCCGGAAAATTCGCACTCGTAGGCCACGGCCCGGGCGCCGAAGCGTTCGGCAATGCGGGCCAGGGCGCCGGTCAAAAGCTCGGCCCTGGTCTGGGACATGTTGAGGATGCTTAAAAGCTCCACGAAAAGCGCCACGTCGGAGCGGCGTTCGTCGGCCTCGCGGGCGAGTTCCTTCGTTCTGGCCGTGACCGTGCGCTCCAGGTCCTCGGCGTGGTCCTCGATCTTGCCGCGCGCTTCCTTGAGCCGCGAGGCAAAGGCCTCGATGCCGGCGTAGATTTCCTCGATCTCGCCTTCGCCCGGAGGCTCGCTCGGCTCCTCGCCAACTTCCTTGGGAAAATAGCGGCGCATCACGTCCGTGACCCGGCGTAGATTGACCACCACCAGCCGGTCGAAGAAAAGCTGCACCGTCAGGTAAAAAACGCCGAGCCCCAGGGCGAAAAGGGCCACGAAGCTGAAGGTCGCCCCCTTGATCTGTCCCAGCGCCCCGGCCACGGGCATGGTCACGGCGTCCACGCCCACAAGCTCGTTCTCGTGCCGCCAGAATCCCCGCTTGTCCCCGTAGCGGTCGATGAGCGCCTTGGGCGCGACGGCCGGGTCGCCGTGGCAGTGCAGGCACGAGGCCTCCAGGCGCACCGGCTGGGCGGCCACGAACACCTCTTCCCCATCGCGTTCGGTGATTTCCTCCACCCGTGTCAGTTCCGGGTCCTTGGCGAACCGGTCCATGATCGCCCGCTCGAAGGCGTCGGCCTCGTAATCGGGATTTCGCGCCCGCACCGCCACCCGGCGGTAGCGGAACTGGTCCCCTTGGGCGTTTAGGTCGCTCATCACCCGGCGCGTGACGAACGAGGTGGACATGGCCTCGAGCAGGAATCCGTCCGGCGGCAGAAGCTCGTACATGGACGGCCGCAGGACGTGGCGGATGTAGGTCTGGACCGCCTCGGCCTGGGAGAGCACCAGCGAGGCCTTGTGCTCGGTGTCGGTGACGAGCTGGTTGCGCAGGTTCATGGAAATGACCACGGCAAAGAACATGCCGAGCACGGCCATGATGACGGAAAGGCCGACCACGAAGCGATGTTTAATGGTTTTGGGGTGCTGCTTGGCCATGAGATCCCCCTTGATCCTCTTTTGGGGCGGCTGGGGGAAAAAGGCAATGCAACCGCCCGGCTACGGGGTGCTAACCGGAGTTGGCACCTTGATTGGAGCAGGTTTTAAAAATCTTGTAAATACAAAATGTTGCAAATGGAAAAGGATTTGGTCCCGGACTTGCTTAGGACGACTGACGGGTCTCTCGGACCCGGTCCGGCGCGATGTTTGCCGCAGGGCGTTTGGGAGACGCTCCGGCGGCGGATTCGCCCGGGGGCGGCAGGGGAGGACGAAGCAATCGCGGGCCGCCGGATGTCCGCCGGCTTGCGGGAGCGATCGGCGCGGCGAGGTCGGCCACCCGGGCGGTTTCCGGGAGGGATGCCACGGGATGGCCTTATCGCGGTCGGTTGCGCGTCGCGCTGCGTCATCGTCAATGCAAGAGGAGGGAGTTATGGCGGAAAAAAAATGGCTTACGGAAGACAAGCTGGCCCTGATCCTGGGGCTTGTCCTCTTTGGCTTGTCGCTCTTCAACTTCGGCGGCGTCGATCCGCTGGGCTGGGCCGTCAAGTCCAACGTGTGGATGGAGCCGGGCCAGATGTTCTCGGCGGCCACGGGCGCCTACAAGGGCATGTCCGGCGTGCTGTCGCTGATTTTGACCTGGATTTTCGTCACGGTGATGCTGGCTTTCGGCATCCGGGCGCTCGGCGGTGACGCCAAACGCTTCATGGTCAGCTTCACGCTGGTCTTTTTCATCGGCTTTTTCTGTTTCGCCATCGGGCACTATGCCGTCGTCGCGGCCACGCCCAACCAACTGGCTAAGTACAACCTCAAATGGGCCATGGGGCTGACCGGCGAGGCGGGCTTCATCGTGGCGCTTCTGGCCGGCATCTTTATCGGCAACTTCATGCCGGGTCTGGCCGAGAAACTGAAGCCGGCGCTCCGCCCGGAAATGTTCGTCAAGATCGCCATCGTCATCCTGGGCGCGGAGCTCGGCGTCAAGTCGGTCGACGCCCTGGGCCTGGCTTCGGCGGTCATCTTCCGGGGCCTTTGCGCCATTGTCGAGGCCTATCTCATCTACTGGGCCCTGGTGTATTACATCTCCCGGAAATACTTCAAGTTCAGCCGTGAATGGGCCGCCCCGCTCGCCTCCGGCATCTCGATCTGCGGCGTGTCCGCCGCCATCGCCACCGGCGGCGCCATCCGCGCCCGGCCCATCGTCCCCATCATGGTTTCCTCGCTGGTCGTGGTATTCACCTGCGTGGAAATGTTGGTCCTGCCTTTCGTGGCCCAGCATTGGATGTACAACGAGCCCATGGTGGCCGGCGCCTGGATGGGGCTGGCCGTCAAGTCCGACGGCGGCGCCATCGCCTCGGGCGTCATCACCGACGCGCTCGTTCGCGCCCAGGCCCTGGCCGTGAACGGGGTGAACTACCAGCCGGGCTGGATCACCATGGCGGCCACCACCATCAAGATCTTCATCGACGTGTTCATCGGCGTGTGGGCTTTCGTCCTGGCCGCGATCTGGTGCACCATGATCGAGTGCAAGCCCGGCGAGCGCATGAAGTTCAGCGCGATCCTCGACCGTTTCCCGCGCTTCGTGCTCGGCTACGTCATCACCTTCCTCATCATGTTGATTTTGTGCGCCAAGGGCGGCGACCTGCTCAAGATGGGCAAGACGGCCATCGGCGACACCGGTCCTTTCCGGGCCATCTTCTTCGTGCTGACGTTTTTCACCATCGGCGTGGTCTCCAACTTCAAGAAGCTGTGGGACGAGGGCATCGGCAGGCTGGCGCTGGTCTACATCGTGAGCCTTTTCGGCTTCATCATCTGGATCGGCCTTTTCATCTCGTGGCTCTTCTTCCACGGGGTCAAGCCGCCGCTGGCGTCCTGACCACACCTGATCAAGCAAGGAGGCATGCATGGAACCTGAAGTCAAAGACGCGACTTTCTCCGAAGAACTCTCCCAGATGGAATGGGAACCGCTTATGCCCATCGAAAAGAAGCTGATCGCCTGGAGCATCAGCCTGGGCGTGGTGCTGCTCTTCGTGCTGTACTTCGTGAGCGCCGAGTTTTTCCCCGGCGCGCACGGCTAGGCGCGACGACGCATCCGATACCTGGCGGGCGGCCCGAAAGGGCCGCCCGTCAGCAGGCTGCTGCAAAGGCCCGATTGCGGCGTTGCTTCAAAAAACCCAAACCCTCGCGTAGCTGTCTACGCGTCGGCCTTGGGTTTTTTTTGCGCCTTGCACTCGAACCTTTTCAGCAGCCTGATCCCTTTGGCGGGAACACCTGCGGCGTGGTTCGGGACGCTTTCTTCCTTTCCACGTTTCTTTCCTGATAGGAAAATGGAAATGAAACATCCCGATAAGTAGAAAATTGAGGAAGGGGAGAGCGCGAGAGGGGAGAACCCTTTTTAAAGGGTTTCCCCTCTCGCATTCTCTTTTTTCTTCCCTTCTGTAGGGTTCCGCGATTCGCAGGGCACGCCGACCTGGCACAGGCCGCAGCTGTTGACCCGGAAGCCGAGTTGGCTTTCCTCCACAAAGGGCGCGGTCACGCCCCGGATGTAGGCCTTGCATTTGGCCTTGTCGTGGCCGGCGGGACTGATGGCCCCGGCCGGACAGCGCCTGGCGCAGGCCCGGCAGACGCGCCCGGCCCCGGCCAGACACCAGGCGTTGTGCGTGGCGTAGGGCCGTGGCGTGGGCGGAATATTCGTGTGCGCCACCACAGACCCCACCCGGACCGCCTTGCCGCGCGCCGTGATGAGCCCGTCGGACAGGCCGAAGGTGCCCAGGCCGCAGACATGGGCCGCATGGCGCTCGGACCAGTTGGAGGCGAAGCCGAAGCGCGGGGACAGCTGCCGCCCCCACTGCGGGAGCAGGGTGGGGGCCACGGCCCGGATGCCGTCCCGGGACAGGCTCTCGACCACGAAGGCGCGCAGGCCTTCGTTGACCATCTCGCCGTAGTGGCGGGCCCGGCTCCAGGCGATGTCCGGCAAGTCCCGGCAGGCCCGGTGGGCGGCGCGGGTGGCGGCGGTCTGGGGGAGTATCCAGGCGATGACGGTCAATGCGTCAGCGGGGGGCGGCAGGTAGTTCGGGAAGGCCAGGGCGAAGGCCTGCTCCGGCGACCAGTAGAATTCCGGGCCGATGTCCTCTTTGATGCGCGTGAAAAGCGGGTCCGCGCCGTCGGCATAGCCGATAAGCGGGGTGTCGAAGGCGGGCATATCCGAGCCCGGGAACAGGGCGTTGTGGGCGCGATCGTCCATCCAGGCGGCAATGCGCCCGGCGATGTCGCTTTCCGGCATGGCGGCCTCCTTCCGTCGTGGCGCGGCGCGAAAGTCGGGAGGGACCAAAGGCCGCGTTTCGGGCGAGGATAGAGGATCGCGCGCGAAACGTCAGCAGGTGAGGGCTGGCCGCCGGAGAAAAAGGGGGCCGGCGCTTTTGCGCCGGCCCCGGGGGAATCAGTCGCCGCAGGCCTTTTTCACGGCCGTCAGCACGGCTTCGGGTTCGAAGGGCTTGTGGATGGCGGCCACGGCCTTGCGGATGGCCATGTCATGGCCGGTCAGCCCGCTTATCACCACCACGGGCAGGTTCTTGAATTCCTCTTTCTGGGAGAACTTGCGGTAGAACCGGGGCCCCCACTCGTGGGGCATCTCCAGGTCCAGGGTGAGGCAGTCGGGCTTCTCGCGTTCCAGCACGCCCATGGCGGCGTCGCCGTCCGAAGCGCTGCAGGTTTCATAGCCATTGTCCCCAAGCAACGTGACGAGATAGGAGACGATCTGCGGATCGTCATCCACTACCATGATTTTCTTGGCCATTTTCGTCTCCTCACTGGGACGGCTGTCCTTGTGGAGCCGGTCCCGATCGCGGTTTTCTGCCGTACGCGCCTTAGCCGTCCGGAAAGTCCCGGTTGATGCCTGTTCCTGTCCGCCGGTCCCTGGGGTCCCCAGGCGGCGGGCGCTGACGGGCGCGAAGCGCCCGGTTACGCCGTCTGTCCCGTATCCGGCTTGCGGACCGGCAGCCGGACGATGCACCGGGCTCCCTGACCCGGTTCCGAGGCCATCTCGATGGTTCCCCCGTAATCCTTGATGATGCCGTAACTGATGGAAAGGCCGAGCCCCGTACCCTTGCCCACGGGCTTGGTGGTGAAAAAGGGCTCGAAGATCTTGTCCTGGATGTCCGGTGCAATGCCGGGGCCGGTGTCGGCGATGGCGGCGGCCACGTGGTCCCCCTCCCGGTACACGCGCAGGGTGATGCGCTTTTCCGCCTTGCCGCCGGCGGCCGGCCCCCGCTCCTCGATGGCGTCGCGGGCGTTTAAAAGCAGGTTCATGAACACCTGCTCCAGCCGGCCGGCATCGGCCGAGACCGGGGGCAGGCCCGGGGTGACGTCGGTTGCGACCTCGATGTTGCGGACCTTGAGTTGCTGGTTGAAGAGCTCCATGGTGTGCAGGAGCACCTCGCCGAGGTCCACCGGCCCGACGGTGAGGTCGGATTTGCGGCCGAACTCGCGCATGTGGGTGATGATCCGGGTGGCCCGGGCGATGTGCTTGCCGATGCCCTCGGCCATCTCCTGGAAAAGCTCGGCCGGGACGGCTTCCCCGCGCCGCGTTTTGCGCATCAGATATTCGGCGATGGTCTGGATGACGGTCATGGGCTGGTTCAGCTCATGGGCCACGCTGGTGGCCATTTCGCCGAGGGTCGCCATCTTGCTCGCCTGGATGAGCTGCTGCTCGGTTTCGAGGCGCCTCGTGATGTCCGTGGCCGAGACCAGGTAGACCTGGCTGTCCGGGAAGGTGGTGGTGGAGACGCGGATGGAGACGTACATGATCGCCCCGGATTTCCTGCAGTGGCGGGCCCGGTCGATGGCGTGGCGTTCCCGGATACTGCGCTCGTGGTCGCTGCGGTCGCGGTTGTAAAAAAGATCCAGGAAATTCTGGCCGATAAGTTCCGCCTGGGTGTAGCCGTAGACCTCCTCGGCCGTGGCGTTGCATTCGAGGATGGTGAGGTCCTCGCGGTCCAGCACGAACAGGGCGGTGGGAATGCAGCTGAAAATGGCCAGGTACTTCTTGCGCGAGCGTTCGAGCTCGGCCTCCAGGTACTTGCTGGCCGTGATGTCGAGACTCATCTCCATGACCGTGTCGATGTTGCCGGCGGCGTCGGGCATGGGGGCGGTGCTGACGAAAAAGGAGCGGGGATTGCCGTCCTTGTCCAGGGTGCTCTCCTCGGTGGCGTGGGGCAGCCCGTCCTTAAAGGTGCGCATGACCGGACAGCCCGGGCAGGGCGCGTCGAGGCCCTTGTAGGCCTTGTAGCAGTACTGGCCGGGGCTGGCGTGGAACTCGCCGGCGAAAAACTGGTTGTAGCTGACCAGGCGCAGGTCCTTGTCCTGGACGGTGATGACGCAGGGCACGTGCTCGAAAAGGTCCTGGTAGCGCTTCATCTGCCGGGCCAGTTCGGCCTGCTTGGCCAGGACTTCGCGGCCCATGGTGGTGATCGCCCGGCCAAGCTCGCCCATCTCGTCGCACTGACTGAGATCGACCCCGCTGAAATCGCCGCCTGCGGCAATGGTCCGGGTGGCCCGCATCATTTTGCGCACCGGCGCGTTGACCAGCAGGTGCATGCACAAAAAGAGGATGAAGAACAGCGCCGCCGCAATGGCCAGGGCCATGAGGAAGTTGATGCGGGTGAAGCGCGAAAGCGTCGTTTCCGTGCCGGCCAGGGACACCGCCATGTCCAGCAGGCCGAGAATCTTCTTGCCCGGCGGATGCACGTGGCAGGGATCGCCCGAGCAGGAGGGGTCATTGACGATGGGAAAGATGATGCCGATGCACTTCTGGTCCTGGGCGTCGGTGAAAAAGCGGGTGCGCGCCTTGATGCCGACGCCAAAAAGCGGCGGCTCCTTGCGGTGGCAGACATAGCAGGCTTCCTGCTTGATGTCGGTGTCGGTGCCGATTTCCGCCGGGTCCTTGGAATACTTGATCTCCCCACGCTTGTTGTAGATGCGGATGGATTTGATCGCCGTCTGGGAGCCGATGTTGCGCACGATCTCCTGGGTGGCGTCCGGGGCGTAGGTCAGCATGGAGTCGTGCAGCCCCAGGATGATGGTGGTGCCCAGGCGGTTGATGTCCGAGACGGTGTTTTCCATGGACAGCCTTTCCATGGCCCCGATGTTGAGGTGGGACCACAGAAAGAAAAAGAGCATGAGCGCCACGCCGGATATGATGGCCAGCTTGGTGATAAGCGAGCAGCGGATCTGCAGGAAGACCCGGGCGGCGCTGCCCGCGAAACGCGTGAGCGGCGCGCCGGCGCCCTTGCCGGGCTGTCGCTTTTGAGCCTGTCCGGCGTCGCCGGTATCGTGTTCCCTGTCCATGTATGTCCTTCCCCGCCCTGTCGCTGCCTTACGACGCGCTGACCGTGATGGAAAAGGCCCCGGTCATGGCCCAGACCGTTTCGCCCACTTCCAGACGCAGATTGGCCAGGGTCTCCGGGGTGACCACGGAGCTGACCCGGGCCCCGTCCTCCAGAAGCACCACCACCTCGGCCGTGTCCGCGCCGGTCATGACGCGTTCCACCACGCCGCGAAAGCGGTTGGGGCCGGGCGCGGCCGTTTCGGCGTCGCGCGACAGGCGGGGCGGGCGGATGCGGGCCGTGACCGGGCTTCCCCGGTGCAGCTCCATGGCTTTTACGTGGTCGTTGGAGAGCACGGACACCAGCCGGTGCCCGCCGGGGGTCTCCACCTCGAGCAGGGATTGCAGGTCGCCGGGGGTTATGGCCGCGACCTGGCCGGCAAAGGTGTTGCAGTTGTCCTCGGCGGCGGCCTTTTCCGTGTCGAGCAGGGCCTCGTCGGGGGAGGCGGGGTCCCTATCGGAAATTTCCAGAAAGGCGGCCGTGGAGTTGGCGGTCAGGTGCCCGAGGCTTCGCTGGATGGCCCCGAGCGGCACGCCGCCGCGAAAGAGTTCGATGCCGCGCGAGCGGCGCAGCGTGTTGGGGCTGGCCAGCTGCCTGGGCAGGCCGCAATCGTCGGCCCGTTCGTAGAGCACGCGGCGCACGTAGCCCTGGTCCAGGGCGAGCAGCGTGCCGCGATAGGGCTCGTAATCCGGGTCGCGCAGGATGGCGGCCAGTTCGGCGTGGAGTTCGTGGGGCAGATAGACCTCGCGGGCGGGTCTGTCCTCCTCGCCGCGTCCGCCGAGGGTGACCTTGCGGGCCACGAGGTCGAAATCCTGGGTATCGTTTACGGCCAGGACCTCGCCGAGCTTGGCGCCGGTATGGCGCAGGAGCAAGAACACGAGTCTGCAACGGTTTCGTGATAAACTCGAACGCTTCCCCCTCGCCTTGGCCACCCAGGTCACAAAGGCCTGATCAAGCAAAATGAGCTGTTCCGTGCTCAGGAACCGGACCGTTGCCGCCGCTCCGTCTGCGGTCTTGGCCGTGGTTCCTTTCCTATCTATCTTGTTTTTTGGGACTATTCCCATCTTGTGAGCGCCTCCGCGGCCTGGGCCGACGTTGTGTCGGGGGGCTAAATCCCGACGTTTCGTATCAGGAATTAAAAAAGCAGGTGACAAATTTCACGAAAGCCGCTAATGACGTATCTCACGTATTGAATGCAAATCGTGATTATTTTTTGCGGTGCTGTCAAGGCTAATTTTTCCTGTCCGGACCACGCCGACGAGCCGGACCGGAAAAACGGACCCCGGACACGCGCCAAGGGATCGAGGCCAAGGGAGACGGGACACGTGAACAAGTCAAGCAGAAGGTCGAAGAAGGTATGAAAAACGCAAAACAGCGCACGGGTTCGCTGCTTGTCGCCCTGGTCCTGCTCGGGGCCGGCGGCCTGCTTTCACTCATGGCTGGAGGGGGCGCGGCCAGGGCCCAGGGCGACGACAAGCTGCGAGCCGACATCCTCTCCATCGACGAACTGAAAAAGTTCGGCCCACTCACCCAGCCCCCGGTCGTCTTCCTGCACGACAAGCACACGGCCGCCTTGGGCAAGCAGAAACAGTTCTACAAGAAGGAATGCGGCACCTGCCACCTGTCCGACAAGGACGGCACCATGTTCCTGGCTTATCAGCAGGGCGACAAGCCCATGGACGCCGACAGGATCAAGGAGACCTTCCACGCCAACTGCATCGGTTGCCACAAGAAGATGGCTGAGGACGGCATGAAGGCCGGTCCCACGGACGTGCAGTGCAAGGGCTGCCACAACGGCAACCCGGACGTGGCCTCCAACTGGCAGCCCCTTGTCGTCGACAAGAAGCTGCATTACCGCCACGCCGCCACCCAGGCCAAATCCGAGAACAAGTGCGGCGCCTGCCACCACATCTACGACGAGGCCGCCGGCAAGACCATCGCCGCGCCGACCCCCGAGAAGGTGCCCGGAGCCTGCGTCTACTGCCACACCGAGTCCGGCACCGAGGTCAAGGGCCGCAAGCCCGAGAAGATCCGGTCCCTGCGCCTGGCCGCCCACGGCGAATGCGTGACCTGCCACCGTTCGGTCGCCGCTTCCGGCGGCAAGGACGTGGCGACCGGACCCACCACCTGCGCCGGCTGCCACGGCCCGCTGGACCAGAAGGCCATTGCCGAGACGTCGCTTAAAAAGGTCCCGGCCGACGCCGATCTGCGCATCAAGCTCGGCCAGCCCGATTTCGCCCTGATCCGCCCGGTCAAGGCGGAAAAACCGCTGGTCGGCGCGGACGGCAAGCCGATCAAGGACTACGGCATGCCGCCGGTGCCCTTTGACCACAAATATCACGAATCCAAAAACGAGACCTGCGTCTCCTGCCACCATGCCGCGCTGACCTCCTGCGCCGCCTGCCACACTCCGGCCGGCGACAAGAAGGGCGGCTACGTGCCCCTCGAAGCGGCCATGCACAAGGTCGAGGCGTTGCAAAGCTGCGCCGGCTGCCATGCCGTGCAGCAGAAAAAGCCCGAGTGCGCCGGCTGCCACGCCTCCATGAAAAAGGGCGTGGGCGACGTCTCGCAGTGCGGCTCCTGCCACGTGACCCCCCAGGGCGCGCTGGAACAGTCCGTGGCCGAGTTCATGGAACGCCGCGACAAGGACGCCGCCGCCATGGCCCCGGGCCTGGCCGAGAAGCTCCTTGCCGGCAAGCGTTCCGAGACGGCCACCATCGCGGTCGAGGGCATTCCCGAAACCGTGACCCTCGGATCGCTGGCCAAGGACTACCAGCCTTCGGTCCTGCCCCACCGCAATATCGTGCTGTCCCTGGTCGCGGGCATGAAGGGCGACAAGCTCGCCGGCGCCTTCCACGCCACGGACACCGCCGTGTGCCAGGGCTGCCACCACATGAGCCCCGCCTCCAAGACGCCGCCGCGCTGCGGCAACTGCCACCCGGCCGTGGAAGGAACCGCCGCCACGCCCCGTCCGACCCTCAAGGCCGCCTACCACAACCAGTGCATGGGCTGCCACACGGCCATGGGCATCAGCGGCAAGGTTGCGGACAAGGCTCCCGGGGCCAAGCCCGTGCCCAAATCCACGGACTGCACCGGCTGTCACGCGGCAAAGAAGAACTAGCACGCCAAACAGACGAGGTCGCGATACGATGAAACGAAGACACTTTCTGGGCCTTTTGGGAGCGGCCGGGGTGACCCTGACCACAGGGGCCAAGGCCAAGGCTTCCGACGCCGCGGATGTGGCGGGCCTGCCCAATGCGTTCGGGGTTCTCTTCGACGCCTCCCGCTGCATCGGCTGCCGCAAATGCGAGGCCGCCTGCAACACGGTCAACGAGCTGCCCAAACCCGACAAGCCTTTCGACGACTTGACGGTGCTCGACACCGAGCGCCGCACGACCGCCACGGCCTACACCGTGGTCGACAAATACATGCCGAAGTCCGGCGAAAACCCGGTCTTTCGCAAGATCCAGTGCAACCATTGCATGGAGCCGGCCTGCGCCTCGGCCTGCTTTGTCAAGGCGCTCAAGAAGACCGAGACCGGTGCGGTGGTCTACGACGCCTCGCTGTGCGTCGGCTGCCGCTACTGCATGGTCGCCTGCCCGTTCAACATCCCGGCCTACGAATACAACAAGGCCCTGACGCCGCGGGTCATGAAGTGCACCATGTGCTACCCGCGCATCAAGGAAGGAAAGCTTCCGGGCTGCGTCGAGGCCTGCCCCAAGGAGGCCTTGCAGTTCGGCCGTCGTCGGGACCTGCTCAATATCGCCTGGGACCGGATCACGGCCAATACCGACAAATACGTGTCCCACGTCTACGGCGAACATGAGATGGGCGGCACGAGCTGGCTGTATATCGCGCCGAAGCCGTCCTTCGCCGCCCTCGGCATGGACGAGCACCTGGGCACGACCCCCGCGCCGGAGTTGACGGCCGGGGCCCTGACCGCCGTGCCGGCCGTGGTCGGCATCTGGCCGGTGCTTCTGACCGGGCTTTACGCCGTCAGCAAGCGCAAGGACAAAATCGCCGAGGAAGAAAAGAAGGCGGCGGTCGAGGCGGCTATCGCCAAGGCCAGCGCCGAAGCCGAGGCCAAGCTGGCCGAGGAACTGACCAAGGCCGAGGTGGCCGGCAAGCGCCGCATCGAGGTCGAGGTCAAAAAGGCCCTGGAAGCGACCGCCAAGACATCCGAAGGCGGGGAGGACGCGTAATGTCGACGGAAAACACCAAAAACTCGCTTTTCACGCCCTTCAATATCATCGCGGGCGTGATTTTGGCCGCCGGCATCGTGGTGACCATCATGCGCTTCACCATGGGCCTTGGCTCGGTCACCAATCTGTCGGACAACAACCCCTGGGGCCTGTGGATCGGCTTTGACCTGCTGTGCGGCGTGGCCCTGGCCGCCGGCGGCTACACCACCTCGGCCGCCTGCTACATCTTCGGGTTCAAGCGCTTCCACGCCGCCGTGCGCCCGGCCATCCTGACGGCCTTTTTGGGCTACGCCCTGGTCGTTTTCGCCCTCGGCTACGACGTCGGCCGTCCCTGGCGCCTGCCGTACCCCATCTTCTATTCCCAGGGCACGACCTCGGTTCTCTTCGAAGTCGGCCTGTGCGTGTTCATCTACCTGACGGTGCTCTTTATCGAATACCTGCCGGCCGCCCTGGAATGGCTGGGCGGGTTCGACAAGTACCGCACGGTGCTGATCAAGGTGACCATGGGGCTCACCATCCTCGGCGTCATCCTTTCGACCCTGCACCAGAGCTCGCTCGGCGCGCTCTACCTGATCGTCCCGTCCAAGCTGCATCCCCTGTGGTACACGCCGTATCTGCCGGTGATGTTCTTCATGTCGAGCATGTTCGCCGGCCTGTCCATGGTCGTCTTCGAGGGGACGCTGTCCCACAAGTACTTCCATGATAAGATGGACGACGATTACAACGCCAACTACATGGATTTGCAATTCGCCTTCGCCAAGGGCGCGGCCTGGATCATGTCCGGTTACCTGGCCATGAAGCTCATCGGCCTGGCCATGGACAACCGCTGGCAGTACCTCTTCACCGGCTACGGCGCCTGGTGGCTGTTCGAGGTCGTCGGCTTCGTGGTGCTGCCGTGCTACTGCTACGCCGTGGGCTACCGCGACCGCAACATCGGGCTCGTGCGCGTCGCCGCGCCCTGGACCGTCATCGGCATCATCCTGAACCGCTTCGACGTGAGCCTGGTCGCCTTCAACTGGAAGCTGCCGAGCGCGCTGCGCTACTTTCCGAGCGTGAGCGAAATCATCATCTCGCTGTTCGTGGTCACTGTCGGCGTGCTGGCCTTCCGCTTCATCGTCACGCGCATGCCGATTTTTTACGCCCACCCGGCCTACAAAGACTCGTCCCACTAGGGTGAGAGGAGAACAATACGATGTTTAACACCTTGCAAGACCTGATGCTGCACAACAAGAGCATTACATATGTGCTCATGGGCATCCTCTTGATCTGTTTTGTCGGCTTCTGGCACTTCCTGACGGGCCGCGAGGAACGCAACCGGCGCTACTAGGCCGCCTGGACCTTGATACGGTAAGGAGATCACCATGTTTGCATTCCTGACGGGTCCGATGCTGTGGCTGTCGTTCGCCATTTTCGTCATCGGCTGCGCCTGGCGCGTCGTCAAATACGTCAAGGGCCTCGACTGGCAGCTCGACCGCGTGCCCTACGGCTACTACCGCGGGCTGGCCGTCAAGGGCGCGCTCAAATCCATCTTCCACTGGCTGACCCCGTATGGCTCGCGCAGCTGGCGGCTCAAGCCGCTCTACACGGCCGCCTTTTTCCTGTTGCACGTGGGACTGGTTCTTGTGCCGCTTTTTCTCTTCGCCCACGTGATGCTGGTGTCCGAGCGCTTCGGCCTCTCCTGGCCCACGCTCCCGGCGGGGCTGGCCGATGCCCTGACCGTCCTCGCCATGGTGGCCGGCGTCTTTATTCTGCTGCGCCGCTTCGCCCTGCCCGAGGTGCGCATCATCACCACCGCCCATGATTTGTGGGCCATGGCCATTAGCCTCGCGCCGCTTCTGACCGGGTTCGTCGCCGCCCACCAGTCCGGGGACCATTCCGGCTGGCTGCTCGCCCATATCGTCACGGGCGAGATCTGGCTTGTCGCCATCCCGTTCACCAAGCTCTCCCATGTGGTGTTGTTCTTCTGTTCCCGGGCTCAGATCGGGGTGGACTTCGGCGTCAAGCGCGGCGGCCAGCGCGGCCGCGGCATCGTCTGGTAAAAAGGCCGACGCCACGTCGCCAAGGAGAGAATAGCCATGCCTGAAGGTATTTACTGCAACAAGCAGCCGATCACGACCGATGAGGCCCTAAAAGCGCTTCTTTCGGACACCCGCGGCAAGAAATACTACGAAGAGATGGAATCCCTGGAAGTGGACCGCGAAAAGCTGTGGTCCTCCATCCAGAAGACCATGAAGTCGCGCATGAAGACCTGGCTTTCGGTCTGCGCCCGCTGCGGGCTGTGCGCCGATTCCTGCTTCCTGTACCTCGTCAACGACCGCAACCCCGAGCAGGTGCCGTCCTACAAGATCCATTCGACGCTTGGCGAGATCATCAAGCGCAAGGGCGACGTGGACAACGCCTTCATGCGCCACGCCATGGAAGTGGCCTGGTCGCAGTGCACCTGCTGCAACCGCTGCGCCATGTACTGCCCCCACGGCATCGACATCGGCATCATGATGGGGTATCTGCGCGGTCTGCTTTATGCCCAGGGATTCGTGCCCTGGGAGCTCAAGATCGGGGCCGGCATGCACCGTGTCTACCGGGCCCAGATGGACGTCACCACCGAGGACTGGACCGAGACCTGCGACTGGATGGCCGAGGAGCAGCAGGACGACTGGCCCGGTCTCGAGATTCCCATCGACAAGGAAGACGCGGACATCATGTACACGTGCAATGCCCGCGAGCCCAAGCACTATCCCGAGGATCTGGCCGAGGCTGCCATCCTCTTCCATATCGCCGGGGAGAACTGGACAGTGCCCTCGGAGGGCTGGGAACAGACGAGCCTGGCCATGTTCGCCGGCGACTGGGAAGCCTGCAAGCTGCAGGTCCAAAACGTCTACGCCGCCATCGAGCGCCTGCGCCCCAAACGGGTCATCGGCACGGAATGCGGCCACGCCCACCGGGCCACCGTCGTCGAGGGTCCGTACTGGGCCGGCCGTCCCGACGGCCAGCCGCCGCGTCCCTACATCCACTACGTGCAGTGGGTGGCCGAGGCGCTGCGCACCGGCAAGCTGAAAATCGACCCCACCAAGCGCATCAAGGTCCCGGTCACCTACCAGGACTCCTGCAACTACGTGCGCAACTGGGGCCTGGCCGAGACCGCCCGCGAGATCCTCTCCTATATCGTCGAGCCCGGCTACCTGCGCGAGATGACGCCCAACAAGGAGCACAACTACTGTTGCGGCGGCGGCGGCGGGTTCAACGGCATCGGCAAGTTCCGTCCCCAGCGCAACAAGGCGCTTTTGACCAAGCGCGACCAGATCCTCGCCACCGGGGCCAAGCTCGTCATCTCGCCCTGCCACAACTGCTGGGACGCCATCCGGGACCTGGAGGAGGAGTACCGCATCGGCATCGACTGGTCGTTTCTCAAGCCGTTGCTCCTTAAAATGGTCGTCGTGCCGGAACACTTGAAACCCAAGGACGACGATGGCGATGTATAGCACCGACGATGGCGCGGCAATGAACAACGCACCTCTCACGCGTAATGGGGGTCGGGTATGTTTGGCAAGATAGTGTTTGCGACTTCGGGCGCGCCGGATTGCGACAGCGCCGCCCGCGTGGCCTTCGATATGGCCGGCCGCTACGGTTCGGAGATCGTGGTGTTCCATTGCCTGGGCATTCCGGGCAAGGGCGACAGCAACCTGGTGCTCGACGTGCGCACCGGCGAGGAAGTGGACCCCGACGCGGAGTACCTGGAGGGCGTGCGCGAGGAACTGCGCACCACCTACGCCATCCAGCTTTCGGCCTGCAAAAACGCCCGCATCGAGATCGCCGTGGGCAATCCCTCGCGCGAGGTGCTGCGCGCCGCCCGCAAGGAGGACGCGGACCTCATCGTCATGGGCGCCCGGCGCGCCGGCGTCGAGGTCGGCGGCTTCTACCGCCGGGGCGTCATCGGCGGCACCCACCGCAAGGTGGCCAAGGCCGCCCGCTGTCCGGTCCTGACCGTCTCGCGTCCGGCCGCCTCGTTTTGGGGCGGGTTTTCCAATATCGTGTTCGCCACCGACTTCTCCAAGGCCTCGCAGTCGGCCTTCAAGCTCGCCCAGAGCATCACCCGCGATGTCGACGGCGAACTGCATCTGTTCCACTGCCTGGACCTCGACCGGCTCCAGTCGCCCATCGCGCTGACCCAGGAGGGCATCGAGGGCCGGCTGGCCGAAGCCCGGCGCAGGATCCAGGTCGAGTACGCCGCGAAACTCGGCGACCTGGCCAAGCGCGCCAGCATTGAGGTCTGGGAAGGATCGCCCTATGTGGAGATCGTCAAGTTCGCCCGGGAACGGCAGGCCGACCTCATCGTCATGGCCCACCACACCCGGAACGTCGATCCCGACGAGGGGCCAGACGAGCGTCCCTTCGGCAGCACTTTGGAGCAGGTCCTGGTGCGCGCCACCTGTCCCGTTGTCAGCGTCAACCGGCCGGACAAGCTGCCGGAAGCGTCCGAGGCGTGACGGGACCCGACCTTGCAAGCACAAGGAGAAGTGGAGCCATGAGCAAGAAAACCATACTGACGGTCGACGACGATCCCAATATCCGCGACTACCTGGACGCGCTTTTCACCGACAACGGCTATGAGGTCGTCACCGCCGAAAGCGGGGAGCGGGCCATGGAGCTCTTAAAGGATCTTCGCCCGGACTGCATCACCCTCGACGTGGAGATGCCCGACAAGACCGGCCCCTGGGTCAGCCGGGCCATCAGCAAGGACCCGTCCCTGGCCGCCATCCCCATTGTCGTCATCACCGGCCACACGGAACTGACCTACATCATCCCCAAGGCCGCGGCCTTCATCGGCAAGCCCTTCGAAGCCGACGAGGTGCTGCGGCTGGTTGCGCAAGCCATAGGCGAATAACCATGGGCGCGGGGCCGTCATCCGACGGCCCCGCCCACTGCCGGGCCGGACGTCTGGACCGCGACGGAGAAGCCTCATGAGCGAAACCCTGCTCCTTGTCGACGACGAGGAAGACATCCGAAGGTTTTTAGGCCTGTTCCTGTCGGATCTGGGATACGCCGTGCACGCCGCCGCCAACGGCGAAGAGGCGCTGGCCATGTTCGACGAGGTGGCCCCCTCCATCGTCCTGACCGACATCAAGATGCCGGTCATGGACGGTCTCGAGCTCTTAAAGCGCATCAAGGCCAGAAGCCCGGACACCGAGGTCGTCATGATCTCCGGGCACGGCGACATGGACCTGGCCATAAGCTGCCTGCAGTACGAAGCCGCCGATTTCGTCACCAAGCCCATCAACCACGACATCCTCGACGCGGCCTTAAAGCGCATCGACGAGAAGCTGGCGTTGCGGCGCGAACTGCGCCAGTACACCCAGAACCTCGAAAAGCTCGTGCGCGAGAAGTCGTCCCGGGTGGTCGAGCTGGAGCGGCAGCTGGCCGCCGGCCAGATGGCCGAGACCATGTGCCAGGCCATCTCCGGGCTGTCGGCCGATCTCGGCGAGGGCGCGGGCTATTTCAACGAGATGCCGTGCTTCGTGGCCGTGCACAACGCCTCTCTCGAGGTCGTGGTCACCAACCAGCTCTACAAGGAACGCCTCGGCGACATGGTCGGCCACCATAGCTGGGAGGTCTACGTCGGACAGGCGCTCAAAGGCTTCGACGGGCCCATCTGGAAGACCTTCCAGACAGGCAAGGGCCAGCGTTCGCGCGAGACCCTGCTGTGCAAAAACGGCAACGAGCTGCCGGTCATGGTCCACACCTCGCCCATTGCCGCAACCAACGGCAAGGTGGAGCTGGTCCTGGAAATGGCCGTGGACGTCAGCGAAATAAAGCGGCTGCAGGAAGAGCTGCGCGTCACCCAGCAGAAGTACATGGACCTTTTCGACGCCACGCCCTGCTATATCGCGGTGCGCGACGCCTCTGGCAAGGTGGTGGCCAACAACCGCCGTCTGGTGGAGGACTTCGGTGAGGGCGTGGGCCGGGCCTGCTACGACGTCTTCAAGCATCGCTCCGAACCCTGCCCGGACTGCCCGGCCATGGGCACCTTCGAGGACGGCGAGCCCCATTATCAGGAATCGGTGGTCACCACCCGCGACAGCCGCCAGCGCAACGTGCTCATTTCCACGGCCGCCATCCGCAACGCCGCCGGGGATGTGGTCGAGGTCATGGAAATGTCGGCCGACATCACGAGCATCCGCCAGCTGCAAAGCCATCTCACCTCGCTCGGGCTTATGCTCGGGTCCATCTCCCACGGCGTCAAGGGCATGCTCACGGCGCTGGAGGGCGCGGTCTACCGGGTGGAATCGGGCCTGCGCCGGGGGGATGCGGAGAAGACCCAGGCCGCGGCCGAGGCGGTCAAGACCCTCGTCGGCCGGGTACGCAACCTGGTGCTCAACGTCCTTTACTACGCCAAGTCCCGGGAACTGGCCCCGGAAACCGTGGACGTGGCCGCCTTCGCGACCGGCGTCGCCCAGACCGTCGCGCCCAAGGCCGCCCGCGAAGGCGTGACCCTGACCGCCGAGATCGGCGGGGACCTCGGCTCCATGGCCGTGGACGCCGCCAATTTGCAGGCCGCCCTGGTCAACATCCTGGAAAACGCCGTGGACGCCTGCCTGGCCGACACGGACAAGCCCGAACACCTTATCCGCTACCGGGTGGGCCGCGAAGGGACCATGCTGGTCTTCGACATCGAGGACAACGGCATGGGCATGGACCAGGAGACCCGGGAAAAGGCCTTCACGCTCTTTTTCTCCTCCAAGGGACTCAAGGGCACGGGACTGGGGCTTTTTATCGCCCACGACATGGTGGCCAAGCACGGCGGCGTCATCGACCTGACCTCCGAGCCGGGTGTGGGCACGCGCTTTTGCGTGCGCATTCCCGACCATCCGATCCCTCTGGCAGGAACCGCTCCGGAAGTGGCGGCGGAGCAGGGCTGAGCGGTTTTCCCTGGAAAAGAGGGCAGCCGGCCGGGAACGGCTTGTGCGCGGCCGGCGGATGGTGCTAACAGAAAAGCATGACCGCCGAACCGGAGTCGCAACGCTCGCTTCTGACGGGGCTGGACGAGGCCGTGGCCCTGCTTGGGGCCATGTCCGACCGGGAGGCGTTGCTGCGGGTGCTGCTCGGTCTGCTGCACCGCTGGACGGGCTGCGACGCCGTAGGCGTGCGTCTGGCCCATGGCGAGGACTTTCCCTATTACACCACGTCGGGATTTCCCGAGGCCTTCGTGCTGGCCGAGACGCGTCTATGCGCCCGGGACGCGGCCGGCGGGACGGCGCGTACCCCGGCCGGCCGGGCCGTGCTGGAATGCATGTGCGGCGCGGTCATCGAAGGGCGCGTCGATCCCTCCCTTCCCTTTTTCACGTCCCAGGGCTCCTTTTTCGTCGGTTCGACCAGCCGTCTTCTGGCCGAGGCCGCAGCTGCGGGCCTGCCGCCGGGCACGCGCAACCGCTGCAACGCGGCCGGCTATGAAACCGTCGCCCTGATTCCGCTTCGCGCCGGCAGCCGCATCCTCGGGCTGCTCCAGGTCAACGACCGGCGGCCCGATCAGCTGGACGCGGCCGCCGTGGCCGGCCTGGAGCGGCTGGCCGAGGGCGTGGCCGTGCTGCTGGCCCGCCAGGAGACCCAGCAGGCCCTGGCCGAGGCCCAGGCGCTCTACCAGGCCGTCTTTTTCACCAACATTGCCGTCAAGCTGCTGATCGACCCGGTTACGGGCCGCATCGTGGACGCCAACCCGGCGGCCTGCGCCTTTTACGGCTATCCTCTCGAAGTGTTGCGCCGGCTGTCCATCTGGGACATCAACACCTGCCGGCCCGAGGAGGCGCTCAAGCACATGCGCGCGGCCCGGGAGGGGCGGCAGGGCGTGTTTCATTTCACCCACCGGCTGTCCGGGGGCGAGTTGCGGGAGGTGGAGGTGTATTCGGGGCCGGTCGCCTACGCCGGCCGCACGCTGCTTTTTTCCATCGTCCACGACGTCACGGACCGGGTGCGGGCCGAGCAGGCCAGGGAACGGGCCGAGCAGGTGCTGCGCCACGACCTGCGTTCGCCCTTGGCCGGCATCGCCGGTCTGGCCAACCACCTGGCCGGAGCCGGGCTCGGTGACGAACACCGGGAGATGGTCGAGGTGATCCGCGAGACGGCCGAGCGCCTTTACACGTTGGTCGGGCGCAATCTCGATCTGCAAAAAATCGAGCAGGGGCGCTACGAACTGCGGCCGAAGTCGGTGGCGATGGCCCCGGTGCTGGCGGGCATGGCCCGGGAGACGGCCAGCCTGGCTCATGCCCGCCAGGTGCGCCTGACGCTGGCCGGAGAGGGCTTCGACGACGGTGGGGCAGGACCGTCGGTCGCGGGTGAGCGGGACCTGCTGGCCCTGCTTTTCTCCAATCTTCTCACCAATGCCCTGGAAGCGGCTCCGGCCGGGACCACGGTCCGGCTGACACTTGCGACCACGCCGACGCGGGCCGAAATCGTGATCCACAACCACGGCGTGATACCCGCGGAAATCCGGCCGCGTTTTTTCACCAAGTACGCGACAAGCGGCAAGAAGGACGGCACCGGCCTTGGCGCCTACAACGCCCTGGCCGTGGCCCGGATGCATGGCGGGACCATCGATTGGGAATCCGAAGCGGCGACCGGCACCAGCCTCACCGTGCGCCTGCCGCTGGCGGCCTGCGCCGGCGCGGCTCAGCCCGGCTGATCTTCCAGGGCGGCAAACAGTCCGTCCATATCCTCCACCGCGCCCATATCCAGGCAACTGGCGGTCGTATCCGGGGCCGGCCGGCCCGTGGCGGCCACGATTGCGGCCTCGGCCAGCGCCATTTCCCGGGCGATGTCCGGGGCATGCAGATAGGGCAGGCGGTTTCCGGTCATGGCCAGCGTCTCGAAGTTGCTCTCGGAAAACGCCTGCTCCTGCTGGCGGGCCCGGCGCAACTGGGCGACGAGCCGGCCGTGTCGGGCGATCAGCGCCGGTACGGGCAGGGCGCGCGGGGCGAGCCCGGCCAGAAAGCGCAGGGCATAGGCCAGGGCCGCTTTGCTTTGGGGCGTCTCCGCCGGCAGCCGGCCGGCCAGGGTGGCAAAAAAGGAGGCGGCTCCGGGCGACCAGTCCGGGCCGGTCTGGCGGGCGGCCACGGCCAGATCGAGGGCCGCCGCCGCGCCGAAACGTTCGTTGATGATGGCCGCCGCCTCGCGGGGCAGGGTGCGGGTCGGGGCCAGCCGGGCCACGAAACGGGCCAGGTCGTCGGCGTCGAGCGCCAGGGCCAGCCGCGTTCCGTCCGGCAGCACGGCCACGGCCTGGTCGACGGACGCGCCAAGCGCCGCGATCAGGCGCTCCTGGCCGGCCGCGTCGAGTCCGGCGGCGGCAAGGACCGGTTCCAGGGCCCGGGCCACGGTTTCGCCCGGAAAAAGCAGCAGTTCCACAAGGCTTGCGGCTTGCGGGTCGTCCCGGTCGGCGACCAGGGCGGCAAGCTCGTCTGCGGCCAGCGCGCCGTAGGTGGAGCGGATGAAATGCGCCACGGCCTCGTCCTGGGGCAGGCCGGCGGCGAGCTGGCCGGCGATGGCCCCGGCCAGGGCCTTTTCGGGGGAGGCGTCCATGCCTCCCTGGTATGCCGGGGACGTCCGCCTGTCCACCGATCCCCCTGCCGCGGGGTATTCCGATTGACAATTTTCGGCTGCCTGGATTAAAAAAAGTCAATCAAGTCTGGAGGCTTAGGTTCACGAAAACCTTCTGCCATATGGTGCGCGAGGCGGCCAAAAACGGCGAGACCATCCTGCACAACCCTTTCCGTTTCTGCGATGCGGTCAAGCTGCGCGCGCTGACCATAAGCGGCATCGCCGGCGACGCCATGTCCCACGACGACGCCTGGGACTTCTACCGGCTGGGGCGGCTTCTGGAGCGGGCCGACAAGACCTCGCGCATGCTCGACGTCAAGTACTTCATCCTGCTGCCGGAGCTGGCCGATATCGGCAGCAACCTCGACTACGTCCAGTGGGCGGCGCTTTTAAAGGCCATAAGCGCCCTGGAGGCCTATCGTCGCCGCCACGGCCGCATCCAGCCCGACCGTATCGTGGAGTTCCTGCTCCTCGACTACCATTTTCCCCGCTCGGTGCTGTGCTGCCTGGTCGCGGCCCAGGAATGCCTGCACGCCATCACCGGCACGCCCATGGGCTATTTCTGCAATCCGGCGGAGAAGCGCCTGGGCCATCTGTGCGGTGATCTGGCCTACAGCGGCGTGGATGAAATCTTCGCCAAGGGGTTGCACGAATTCACGGACAGTCTGCAAAGCGAGATGAACCGCGTGGGCGAGGCCGTGTTCGCCACCTTTTTCTCCGCATTTCCGGCTATTGACGTGCCTTGCCAACAGTGCGTAGGGAACGCCATGACGTTTTGCCTGGGGATAGCCGTTGAGGAGGGCCTGGTCGGCATTGCCGACACGCGCATCACCTCGGGCAACGAGCTGACGAGCGCCCAGAAGGTCACCACCTACCAAAACGGCAACGGGGCCTTCTTTCTCATGACCTCGGGCCTGCGCCCGGTGCGCGACAAGGCCCTGACCTATTTCGAAGAGGTCCTCGAAGCCTGCCCCAATCCTTTCGACAAGCTGTACAAGTCCGTCAACGCCTTTGCCGCGGCCCTGCGCCGGGTGGCCGAGGAGGACAAGTCCTACCTGACCGCCTCCGGGCTGCACTTCAACCTGCATGCGCTCATCGGCGGCCAGTTGACGGCTGACAGCGTGCACAAGCTTTACCTGATCTATCCCGAGGGCAACTGGGTGGAGATCAGTCACGGCACGCCATATCACATCATCGGCGAGGGCGGCTACGGCAAGCCCGTGCTCGACCGCACGCTCAAGTACTCCGATTCCTTGCGCATGGCGCTCAAGGTCGGCTGCCTGGCCTTTGATTCCACCCGCATCAGCGCCTCGGACGTGGATTTTCCCATCGACGTGGTCCTTTACCGCAAGGACGGGCTGGAAATGGCCCAGCACCGCTACGAGAAGGACGATCTGGCCGAGATATCGGCCTGGTGGCAGGAGCATCTGCGTGGCCTGGTCTACGAACTGCCCTCGGAATGGATAGACAACGTGGCCTCCAAGCGGACCAAGGTCGGCCACAATCCCCAGTGCCGTCCCCCCGGCGCCGAATAGCCTGTGCATTGCCGCTATACGCACCATACCCGATACGACTTCGACCGTCCCGTCTTCCTTGAGCCCCATTTGATACGGCTCGTGCCGCGCGGCGATGCCGGCCAGCGGCTGGGAGCCCTGCGCATCGACGTCGATCCCGTTCCGGCACCCCCCAGGCCTTCGCCCTGGCGCTGCTTGGGGAGATGACCGACCGGCTTGTCGTCGTCACCCGGGAAGCGCCGGGCATCCTGTCCCCGGACGCGCTTTTGGCGCGCGGGGAGGGGGCCTGCCGCGATCTGACGGTGTGTTTCATGGCCGCCGCGTCGGATCCCGAAGAGGCGTCTCCGGTTTTCGGGACCTATCGAGGGGATCCCGGCCTGTCCCGGCTGCGGCATGCCATCCGTTTGGAAATGTTCTGAATCGTACCTGAGGTGTGTTTTTTGTTGGGAATCGGGACCGGTTGGGCTACTGTGCCCCATGACGGCGGATGACATGCGCATATACTTGGTGAAAGAAGAGCTCCGGGCTCGATGGTCGGGCGTATGGCTGATGGTCTGGGCGCTTGTCCTTTTGGCGGGACTGTCCGCCAGCCGGGCCGCCGCCTCCGCCCTGGAGCTGACCGATGCGGAAAAGGCATTTATCGAGGCCCATCCCGTCATCCGCTGTAGCGACACCGACTGGCGGCCGCTTTCCATCTTCGAGGACGGACGCCAGGAGGGCCTTTTCCACGACTATTACCGCCTGATATCCCAGAAGACCGGGCTGGCCTTTCAGTTCGAGGCCATCGGCGACGGCCGCGATTTCCTGCAGGTTCTCGATGCGTTGCGCGAAAAACGCATCGACATGATCGACGGCACGGGCAAGACGCCGGATCGTGCCTCCTACGCCCTTTTTGTGGGGCCCTATTTGCGCTTCCCCCTGGCCGTCATGTCGCGCGACGACGCCACCGCCTATTCGCTGGAGAGTCTGGCCGGCAAGAAAGTGGCCGTCGGCCGGGGCGGCACGGCCGACGAGTACCTGAGGGCCCACGGCAAGAACCTCGAGCTCATCCCGGCCCGCGACCAGTCCGAGGCCCTCACCCTGGTGGCGCTCGGCAAGGCCGATGCGGCCGTGGAGAATCTGGCCGTGGCCGCCTACGCCATCCGCGCCTCGGGCCTGTCCAACGTCAAGATATCGGGCAAGCTCGATTACGACTTCGAGATCTACACCCTGGTGCGCAAGGACTGGCCGCTTCTGGCCTCCATCCTGGAAAAGGCCCAGCGGCTGGTTACCGAAAAGGAAAAGACGGCGCTTATAGCCAAATGGCTGCCCGTGTACAAACCCGGCGCGGCCGGTTCGGAAACGGGGGACGAGCCCGAGGTGCGGCCCGGGGCCAAGGCCACCGTGGCCATGACCGACCAGGAGCGTGCCTATCTGGCCAGGAAAAAGGCGCTCAGCTTCTGCGTGGACCCCGACTGGCCCCCGGTCGAGCGCATCGACGAGAACGGCCGCTATGTCGGCATCGGGGCCGATTTCCTGCATCTCATGGAAAAGCGCCTGGGCGTGCCCATGGTGCTCGTGCCCACGGCCTCCTGGAGCCAGTCCCTGGCCGCGGTCAAGCAGCGGCGTTGCGACTTTCTGCCCGCCGCCGGGGATACCAACGACCGCCGCCGCTTTTTGCGCTTCACCTCGCCCTACCTGCGCTTCCCCATGGTGGTGGTCACCCAGGCCAAGGCGCCTTTTATCGAGGACCCGGCCAGCCTTTCCGGCAAGACCCTCGGCGTGGTCAACGGCTACGCCAGTCTCGACATTCTGCGGGCCAAGTATCCCGGCATGCGCCTGATGGAGGTGCAAAGCCTCACCGAGGGGCTGCGGCTGGTGGCCGCCGGCAAGCTCTACGGCTGCATCGACACGGTGCCGGCCATAAGCCAGGCCCTGGCCAAGGGCCATTTCACCGACCTGAAAATCGCCGGACGCCTCGACGCCCACCTCGATCTGGCCATGGCCAGCCGCGACGATGAGCCCGAACTGGCCTCGCTTTTTCAAAAAGCGGTCAATACCCTGACCAAGGAAGAATCCGACGCCATCATGAAGAAGTGGCTGGCCGTCACCTTCGAGCAGGGCTTCGACTATTCCCTGGTCTGGAAGGTGTCGGCCGGGGCCGCGTTCGTGCTGGCGGTGGTGGTCTGGTGGAACCGCAAGCTCTCCCGCCTAAACCGCGCCCTGCGCCAGGCCAACGAAGCCCGCGACGCGGCCGGCCGGCGCGTCGCGGCCCTGCTCGACAACGCGAAACAGGGCTTTTTGTCCGTGGCCGCGGACGGGCTGGTCGAGCCGCAATACAGCGCCGAGTGCCGCAATATTTTCGGCGGCGACATCGAGGGAAAGGCGGTGGGCGAGCTCTTTTTCCCGGACGATCCGGCCGGGAGCGTCGACATGGCCGTCAACGTGCGCCGGGTCGTGGCCGAGCCCGACGCCTACAAGCGCGACCTCTATGTCTCGCTCATGCCGGGGCGTATCGAGCGATACGGCGCGTCCCTGCGCCTGGCCTACCGGCCCATGGCCGACGGACGGCTCATGTTCGTGATCACCGACGTCACGGGCGAGGTGCGGCTCAAGGACGCCGTGGCCAGGGAACGCAACAGGCTGGCCTGCGTGGTGGCCGCCGTGCGCGAACAGCGCGACTTTTTCACCGTGCTCGACGATTTCGCCGCCTTCCGCCGCGACGGTTTTTCGGGCGCGGGCCTGTCCGACCGCGACGCCCTCGATGCCCTGTACCGCAAGGTCCACACCTTCAAGGGACTGTTCCTCCAGCTTGAATGCGCCCATGTGGCCAAGGCCCTCAATGCCCTGGAGGAACGCCTGTCCGATCTGCGCCGCGCCACGTCCTTTAACCGCTCCGACATGCTGTCCCTGCTTGCGGACGATGCCGTGGATGCGGCCCTGGCCCGGGATGTGGACGTGGTGCGCGAGACCCTCGGTACGGAGTTTTTCAAGCGGCGCGGCGAGGTCCGCCTGGGCAGCGGGCTGGCCGATGCCCTGGCGGACCTCGCCGCGCGCCTGCTGGACCGCCTGGACGATCTGGGGCTCGATGCCGAGGCCGCGGAGGTCCTGCGCGCCGCCCGGACCCTGCGCCACATCGACCTCAAAGAGCTTTTGTCCGCCTATCCCCGCACGGCCACCCGGCTGGCCGAGGCCCGGGGCAAGGCCATCGAACCCTTCGCCGTCACGGGCGACGCCGTTTTGGTCGATCCCAAACGCTTTGCTCCCGTGGCCAAAAGTCTGATACACGTCATCCGCAATGCCGTGGACCACGGCATCGAGTCCCCGGACGTGCGCGAGGCCGCCGGCAAGACTCCGGCCGGCCACTTGGCCTGCATGGTCACGGCCGACGACGCGGCCATTCGCATTGTCTTCGAGGACGACGGCTGCGGTGTGGACATCGCGGCCGTGCGGGCCAGGGCCTACGAACTCGGCCTTGTCGGGGCCGAGGAACTGGCGGGCATGGACGACACCGCCATCCTGACCCTGCTTTTCCGGGACGGGTTCACCTCGCGCCGGGTGCCCGGGGACCTGTCCGGTCGCGGCGTGGGACTTGCCGCCGTACGGGCCGAGGCCGAGGGGCTGGGCGGGACGGTTGCGCTTCTAAACCACCCGGGGCACGGAACACGCCTTGTCGTGACCCTGCCCCGGGAAAGCCGAACCTCGCGCGAGGAGTCCGTATGACCGAGCAACTCAACATCCAGGAATTCCTCGACGCCCTGACCCGGCGCACCGAAGCGTTTTTCAACGGCGAGCTCGGCATCGCCTTCACCGGACGGGGTTTCCAGATCGACGACGTGCAAAAGCTCGACCTCAAGTCCATAACGGCCATCATGAGCGCCACCGGCGCGCTCAAGCTCTACCTGGCCTACAGCTTCGACGCGCCGCTGATCGAAGACGCCTTCGCCGCCTACACGGCCGACCTCGACATCGCCGAGGACGAACGTGCGGATGCCGTCCAGGAAACCGCCGGCGACATCATCAACATCATCGTCGGCAACGCCCTGGCCGACCTTGCCGCAACCGGACCGACCATCGCCCTGTCCCCGCCCATCGTCCTCACCGAGGCCAAGTCCGTCATGCGCCACCGGGGGGCCAAATTCGCCTCGGCGGAACTGCACGCGGACGCGGGCCATATGAGTATCCACCTGATCGGACCGGGCGAACTTTTCAATGATGTGTTAGAGTACGTGAAGGAGTAACCATGAGACGGCTTCGCGTCATGGTAGTGGACGACTCCGGCCTTACCGTGAAAAAAATGGTCAAGCTCCTGGGGGAGCTTGGACACGAGGTGGCCGCTGTGGCCACCACGGGGCGTCAGGCCGTTACCGATTATCCCACGGTCGCGCCGGACATGGTGGCCATGGACATCACCATGCCGGACTTGAACGGCATCGAGGCCACGCGTCTGATCATGGCCGCCGACCCCGAGGCGCGGATCATCATCGTCACCTCGCACGGCCAGGAACAGATGGTCATGGACGCCATCGAGGCCGGGGCCAAGGGGTACATCCTAAAGCCGGTCAAGCTGGAGAAATTGCGCGAAACCCTGGAAACCGTGGCGGAAAAATACCTGCCATGAGTGCTTCCATGCTCGAAAGCACGCTGTTGCAGACGCATTTCGACGTCATTCCCTTCGGCATTTATGTCGTGGATGTGGCGACCTATGAGATCGTCTTCGTCAACAAGCATTTTCGAGACGCCATGGGCGTGGTGGAAGGCCGCAGCTGCCATGAGGTCCTCTATGGCCAGGCCATGCCCTGCCTCCATTGCCGCATCCCCGAACTGCTGACCCCGGGGGGCAAGCCCAACGGCGTGACCGTGGTCTACGACCACTACAACGAGCGCGACGAGCACTGGTTCCAGATGCAGGAGAAGACCATGGGCTGGCCCGATGGGCGGGTGGTCAAATATTCCATCGCCGTGGATATCTCCGAGCTCAAGGAAACCCAGAACAGTCTGGCCGAGGCCCATGCCCAACTGGCCATCAACAACAAGGAACTGGCGGCCCAAAACAAGATCCTCCAGGAAAACATCGAACTGCGCGAACACGTGGAGCGCATCGCCCGCCACGACCTCAAGGCCCCGCTGTCGGCCCTGATCGGCCTGCCCCAGGTGCTCCTCGACAACTACGACCTGCCCGAGCCGGCGGCCGACGTTGTCCGCCTGATCGAGCAGGCCGGGCACAGCATGCTCGAGATGCTCAACCAGTCCCTGGTGCTCTTTCGCCTGGAAACCGGTTCCTACGTCCTTGTCCCCAAACCGGTGAACATGGCCGACCTGACCCGGCGCACCGTGGCCAGGCTCGCCACCATGCCCGTGGCGCGGGGACGCGTCATCCACATGTCCCTCGACGGGCGTCCCCTGACCCCGCAGGACGGCCTGGACTTTCAAGGCGACGCGCTGCTCCTTGGCCCCATGCTGCAAAACCTCCTGGTCAATGCCCTGGAGGCCGCTCCCCCGGGCCGGGATATCGTCGTGGACCTCCTGCCCCGGCCCGATTGCCTCGCCATCGTCGTGACCAATCCCGGCGAGGTGCCCGAGTCCATTCGCGGTCGGATGTTCGAGAAATACGTCACTATGGGCAAACGGGGCGGCACCGGCCTTGGCGCCTATTCCGCCGCCTTGGCCGCCCGGGCCCACGGCGGCAACATCACGCTGGATGCGTCCGTGCCCGGGCAAACCACCGTCGTCGCCACCCTGCCGCGTCCGGCCGGGGAGGAGGCGGGGGCATGAGGGAGAACGCCCTTTTCGAAAGCCATTTCGACCTCATTCCCTTCGGCATCTATGTCGTCGATGCCGCGACCTATTCCATTGTCTACAGCAACCGGGTCTATATCGAACGTTTCGGCAAGCACCTCGGGGCAACCTGCCACAAGATCCTGTATGAGCGCGACGAGCCCTGCACCAACTGCCGCATGGTCGAATTGCTGACGCCGGCCGGCCTGCCGAACGGCAATACCCTGGTTTTCGAGCATTTCAACGAAGTCGACGACCGCTGGTACCAGATGCAGGTACGCGCCATGACCTGGCCCGACGGCCGGGTGGTCAAATACTCCATCGCCGTGGACATTTCCGACCTCAAGGACACCCAGAACCGTCTGGCCGAGGCCCATGCCGAACTGGCGCTCAAGAATCGGGAGCTGATGCGGCTGTCGACCACGGACATGCTGACCGGGCTGGCCAACCGGCAACGCATCGACGCGCTGCTCGGCCAGGCCCTTAACGATCGCAGCGAGGCCGTAAGCCTCATCATGCTCGACATCGACCATTTCAAGCGCATCAACGACCGTTTCGGCCATCTGGCCGGCGACAGGACGCTGTCCGCCCTGGCCGGCGTCCTGCGCGGGGCGATGCCGGAAGGCTGTGCGGTCGGCCGCTGGGGTGGCGAGGAATTTCTGATCTTGTGCCGCAAGACCGTCCTGGCCGACGCCTACCTCCTGGCCGAAGCCCTGCGGGAGCGGGTGCTGGAGCTCGATCTGCCGGATATCGGCCGGATCTCGTGCAGCTTCGGCGTGGTCGAGGCCGCTCCGGAAGAAACCGTGGACCGGCTCATGAGCCGGGTCGATCAGGCCCTGTACGTGGCCAAGGAACTCGGCCGCAACCGGGTCGAGGCGGCCTGACGCCCCCGGCCGCCGCCCGCAAACCATCCCTTTCCCCATGACCCGGACCACCGTGCAGCATATCGCCCTGGCTTTCGATTTCCCCGTCGTTTTCACCCGGGACGCCTTCGATCCCGAAAACGCCGCCTTGGCCGAGGCCCTTGGCCGGGCGGGCCCCGGTCCCCATCGGGCGGGGCTGGTCATCGACGCCGGCCTTGCCGCCGCCATGCCCGGCCTGGCCGACCGGGCGCGGGCCTACTGCGCCGCCCATGCCGCCGTGATCCGTCTTGTCGCGCCGCCCCTGGTCGTTGCCGGCGGCGAGCGGGCCAAGACCGATTTCAGCGTGGTCGAGGCGGTCTGGAAGCTCACCTACGAGGCGAAGTTGTGCCGGCAATCCTTCCTGGTCGTCATCGGCGGCGGGGCGGTGCTGGACGCGGCCGGGTTCGCCGCGGCCACGGCCCATCGCGGGGTGCGCCTCGTGCGCATGCCGAGCACGGCCCTGTCCCAAAACGACGCCGGCGTGGGGGTCAAAAACGGGGTCAACGCCTTTGGCCGCAAGAACTACATCGGCGCGTTCGCCCCGCCGTATGCCGTCATAAACGACCATGCGCTCCTGGCCACGTTGCCGGCGCGCGAGGTGCGTTCCGGTCTGGCCGAGGCGGTCAAGGTGGCGGTGGTGCGCGACGCGGATTTTTTCGCCCGGCTTTGCGCCCTTGCGCCGCGGCTTGCCGCCCTTGACTGCGATGCCCTGGAGGAGGCCGACAGACGTTGCGCCCTGGCCCACCTGGAGCATATCGCCTCCGGCGGCGACCCCTTCGAGATGGGCTCGGCCCGGCCCCTCGATTTCGGCCACTGGGCCGCCCATGCCCTGGAGGAGGCGACCGGGGGCGCACTGCGGCACGGCGAGGCCGTGGCTGTGGGCATGGCCCTCGACACCCTCTACGCCGCGCGGGTCGGCCTGCTGCCCCGGGCCGATGCCGACGCCGTGCTCGATCTTTTGGAAAAACTGGGCCTTGCCGTCTGGCATCCGGCCCTGGCCGGCCTCGACATGGCCGCCGCCATCGAGGCCTTCCGCGAACACCTCGGCGGCCGGCTGCACCTGACCCTGCCCATGGCCATAGGCAGCCGCATCGAGGTCCACGATGTCGATGACGCCTCCCTCGCCGCCGCGCGGGAGATGCTTTCCAGGAGGGGCGCCCCTCCTGGACCATCCTGCCGGGGGGAATGATTCCCCCCGGACCCCTTTGGGGGGAAGAGAGGGAATATGCCGCCGGTGACCTATTGCACCAATATCCATCCTGGTGAAACGCTTGAGGAAGTCCGGCAGGGGCTGCAACAGTACGCTGTCCGGGTCAAGGCCAGGCTCGCGCCGGAGACGCCGTTTCCGGTGGGGCTGCGCCTGTCCGGTCTGGCCAGCCTGGAACTGGAAGCGGCCGACGCCGCGCAACGCTTCGGGGATTTTCTGACCGAGGCCGGGCTTTGCGTCACCACCGTAAACGGCTTTCCCTACGGCCGCTTTCATCATACCCCGGTCAAGGAAGCGGTCTATCTGCCCGATTGGCGCGATCCCGAGCGCGCCGCCTACACCCTGCGTCTGGCCCGCACGTTGGCCGGCTGGCTGCCCGAGGGCGGCCGGGGCTCCATCTCCACCGTGCCGGTGGGATTCCGGCGGGGATTTCCCGAAAACGATTTGCCGACGGCGCTGGCCGTCCTGCGCCGCACCTTGGCAGCCTTGGCCGGGCTGCGCCAGGAGACCGGAAAGATCATCCGGCTGGCGGTCGAGGCCGAACCGGGCTGTCTGGTCGAAACCACGCCGGAGATGGTGGCGCTTTTTGAGCGCCTCGACCCGGACGGGGCGTTTCGGGACTTTCTCACCGTCTGCTACGACTGCTGCCATCAGGCCCTCCAGTACGAAGATCCGGAGGCGTCCCTTGCGGCCTACGCGGCGGCGGGCATTGCCGTGGGGTACGTGCAGGTGTCCTCGGCGCTGCATCTGGACGGCGGCGCGCTCTCAAGCCTTTCCCGTTTCGTGGAGCCGGTCTATCTGCATCAGGCCGTGGCCCGGCTTGGCGACGGGAGCCTGCGCCGTTTTAACGACCTGCCCGAAGCCCTGGCCGCCCGGTTGGACGATGTGGCTTCCTGGCGGGTGCATTTCCATTTGCCGGTCTTCGTGGCCGAGCTGCCGGAGTGCGCCACCACGCAGGATTTTCTGGTCGGCATCCTGCCGCGTTTCGCCCCGGAGGCGTCCATGGAAGTGGAGACCTACACCTGGAGCGTGCTGCCCGGGGAACTCAAGATGCCGGATGTGGTCGACTCCATCTGTCGGGAGATCGATTGGGTGGAAGCGGCCCGGTCGGGCCCGGTGAAGGGATAAGCCCACATCGTGCGCCGGGCCGTTATGGGGGGAGGTGGCCCGGCGCACGAAGGGGCGAGGAGGGAACCGCGCGGTTATCCGGTCTGTCCGTCCGAGTCGGCGTGTCCGCCGAAGGCCCGGCGCGCCGCCGCGCCAAGCCCCATGATGAGCTTGAAGAAGACCGGGATGAAAAAGGGCGCCAAGAGGGTTGCCCCGAGCATGCCGCCGATGACGCCCGTTCCGATGGCATGCCGGCTGTTGGCCCCGGCCCCGGTGGAGATGGCCAGGGGCAGACAGCCGAGGATGAAGGCCAGGGAGGTCATGATGATGGGCCGGAAACGCAACTTGGCCGCACTGAGGGCCGCTTCGGTCAGGTCCTTGCCGGCTTTGACCTCGAGCACGGCGAATTCCACGATCAGGATGGCGTTTTTGGCCGCAAGGCCAATGAGCGTGACCAACGCGATCTGGAAGTAGATGTCGTTGGACAGGCCTCGTCCGAACACGGCCGCGATGGCGCCGAAAAGCGCGAACGGCACGGCCATGATGACGGCGAACGGCAGCGTCCAGCGTTCGTACTGGGCGGCCAGGATCAGGATGACCATGACGATGCCCATGCCGAAAACGAGCATGGAGGAGCCGGCGGCCGCCTTTTCCTGGTAGGCCGAACCGGTCCAGGCCAGGGTGTAGTCCGCCGGCAGCACCTTGGCCGCCGCTTTTTCCATGGCGGCCAGGGCCTCGCTCGAGGTGTGGCCGTCGGCCGGTTGGCCCATGATCTTGGCCGCCGGGAAGACGTTGAAGCGTTCCATGACCTCGGGGCCGGTGGATTTTTCGATGGTGGCCAGCGCGGTCAGCGGAATCATCTCGCCCGATTTTGAGCGCGCGTAGACCTCGCGCAGGTCTTCCGGCCGGTCGCGGTATTTCGCCTCGGACTGGAGCTGGACCCGGAAGGTGCGGCCGAACTTGTTGAAGTCGTTGACGTAGTAGGCCCCGAAGGTGGCCTGCATGGCGTCGTAGACGTCGCTTATGGCCACGCCCAGCGCCTTGGCCTTCTGGCGGTCGAGATCCACGCGCAACTGGGGCACGTTGGCCCCGAAGGTGGTGGCCACGCGTCCGAGCGCCGGGTCCTTTTTGGCCTCGGCCACGAGCTTGTCGGTCATCACGGCCAGATCCTGGGCGTTGCCCTCGCCGCGATTTTGCAGGTAGCCCTCGAAGCCGCCGGTATTGGACATGCCGGTAATGGCCGGCGGGTTGAAGGCCAGGGTCATGCTCTTGGGCAGGGCCATGCCGCGCCCGAAGATGCGCTTGACGAAGGCGAACGAGCTTTCGTCCGCTTTCTTGCGCTCGTCCCAGGGCTTGAGCGGAATGAACAGAGTGCCGTAGTTGGAGCGGTAGGTGGAGCTCAAAAGATCGAGGCCGGTGATGGTGATCTGATGCGCCACCACGGGGTCCTTGGCGTTCATGGCATCCATGGCGTCGTCGATTTTTTCGGTGGCCCGAAGCGACGTGCCGTCCGGCAGGATGTTGAGCCCGATGACGTAGCCCTGGTCCTCGTCCGGGACCAGGCCGCCGGGAACGATGCGGAAAAGCGACAAGGCCCCGACGCACAGGACCGCGAAGAGCACCAGGGCCACGACCACATGGTGCAGCAGGAAGGACACGCCGGCGGTATAGCCGTTTGTCACCTTGTCGAAGAGGCGGTTGAAGGCCCGGAAGACCCGGTTGGGTTCCTGATGCCCGGCTTTTAGAAGCGAGGCGCAAAGGGCCGGGGTGAGCGTCAGGGCCACGAGACCCGAGATGACCACCGACACGGCGATGGTGATGGCGAACTGCTTGTACATCTGGCCGGTCAGGCCCCCGAGGAAGGCGACCGGCACGAACACGGCGCAAAGGACCAGCACGATGGCGACGACCGGTCCGGTCACCTCTTCCATGGCCTTGGCCGTGGCTTGCCTCGGCGGGAGCTTTTCCGTGCTCATGATGCGCTCGACGTTTTCGAGCACCACGATGGCGTCGTCGACCACGATGCCGATGGCCAGCACCATGCCGAACAGCGTCAGCGTGTTGATGGTGAACCCGAGCGCGTACATGCCGGCGAAGGTGCCGATGATGGAGACCGGCACGGCCAGGCAGGGAATGAGCGTGGCCCGGAAGTTCTGCAGGAAGATGAACACCACGAAAAAGACCAGGATCATGGCCTCGACCAGGGTGTGGATGACCTCCTCGATGGAGACGCGCACGAAGGTGGTGGTGTCGAGCGGCACCTTGTAGGCGATGCCGTCCGGTAAGCGCTTGGCCAGTTCCGCCAGCTTGGCCGTGACCAGATCGGCCGTATTGAGGGCGTTTGCGCCCGGGGACAGGTAGATGCCGATGTTGACCGCCGGATTGCCGGAGATCTTGGCAACAGCCGTGTAATCCTTGGCTCCCAGCTCCACCCGGGCCACGTCCTTTAAGCGCAGCACCGAGCCGTCGGACTGGGCCCTGAGGATGATGTCCCCGAATTCCTCCGGGGTGAGCAGCCGCCCCTTGGTGGTGACCATGTAGTTGATGGCCACCGGTTTTTCGGGCTCGGTCGGTTCCGCGCCGATGCGGCCGGCGGCGAACTGGGCGTTTTGCTCCTGGATGGCGGTGGCCACGTCGGATGGCGTGAGCCCCAGTTGGGCCAGCTTGTCCGGCTGCAGCCAGACCCGCATGGAATAGTCCTTGGCCCCGAAGATGGAGGCGTCGCCCACGCCCGGCAGGCGCTTGAGCTCGTCGAGGACGTTCACCAGCACGTAGTTGCTGATGTAGACGGCGTCGTAACGCTTGGACGGGGATTCGAAGGAGATGACCTGCAGGATGTTGGACGATTTTTTGCGCACGGTCACGCCCTGGCGCTGCACTTCGGCGGGAAGGGTGGTCAGGGCGGCCTGGACGCGGTTATTGACATTGATGGTGTTCTGGTCGGGGTCGGTGCCGACGGCAAAGGTGACGGTCATGGACAGCGACCCGTCGCCGGAGCTGGTCGAGCGCATGTAGAGCATGTTGTCCACGCCGTTGATCTGCTGTTCGAGCGGCGCGGCGACGGTGGCGGCGATGACCTCGGGGCTGGCCCCGGGGTAGGAGGTCGAGACGTTGACCTCCGGCGGAATGATGTCCGGATATTGGGCGATGGGCAGGTTTTTGATGGCCGCCAGACCCGCCAGCACGATGACCAGCGAGATGACGATGGAAAAAACCGGTCGCCCCAGGAAAAACCGTGAGATCATGAACGGGGCTCCTTGGTCGCCTGGGAGGTTTCGGCCTTGTCGGTGGACGCCTGGGCGGCGGGCTTGCCCGATCCCTCGGCCTGCGCGGGCGCATTATCCTGGCGCACGCGCACGACCATGCCGGGGCGTACCTTGATGATGCCCTCGGCCACGATGCGGTCACCGTTTATCAGCCCTTTATCCACCAGGTAGTCGTTGCCGACGGACTGCCCGAGCACGATGGGCCGGGGCGAGACCTTGTTGGCGGCGTCCAGGACCCAGACCATGGCGCCCTGCTGGGTGTTGAGCACCGAGCCCTGGGGCACGGCCAGGGCGTCCTGGTAATGCGCGCCTTCCAGGCGCACCCGCACGAACTGGCCCGGCAGCACGGTGCCGTCGGGGTTTTTGAACTCGGCCCGGACCTTGACCACGCCGGTGGTGGAGTCGACCTGGGTGTCGGTGAAGTTGATGCGGCCGGGCTCCTTGTAGACGCTGCCGTCGGGCAGGACCAGGCGCACGACGTAATCGCCGCCCGCGCCGATGGCCACCTTGCCCGCGGCCAGATCCTTGCGCAGGCGCAGCATTTCGGGCCCGGACATGGAGAAGTTGACGTAGAGCGGATCGACCCGGTTGATGGTGGTCAAAAGGCTGCTGTCGCTGGTGGTGCTGATGAGGCTGCCTTCGGACTTGGTCTCCTTGCTGGTGAGGCCGGAGATGGGGGCCGTGACCTTGGTCCATTGGAGGTTGAGCGAGGCTTCGCGCACCTTGCCCCGGGCCGCTTCCACGGCGGCCTTGGCCGAGTCCAGGGTGGTCCTGGCGTCGTCAAAGTCCTTCTTGGCCACGACATCGCCCTTGTAGAGCGTTTCCATGCGCTTGGCGTCGCGTTCGGCCTGGGTCAGGGTAGCCTCGGTCTGGCCGAGCGCTCCCTTGGCCTGTTCCAGGGCGGCCTGGTAGGGTGCGGGGTCGATCTCGAACATCAGCTCGCCCTGGCGCACGGGCTGGCCTTCCTCATAGTTGCGGCGCAACAGGATGCCGCCCACCCGGGCCCGCACCTGGACCTCGCGCGAACCCGCGGTCTGGCCCATGTAGGCCATGTGGAGGGGGATATCGGCGCGCTTGACGGTATAGGCCACGATTTCCGGGGGCGGCGGGGCCTTGGCGGACGTCTCCTGCCCGGAACTGTCCGTGGCGCAGCCGGAAAGACCGGCGCAAAGGGCGCACAACACGCCAAGGATAAGCCCGCGAAGGGCGGTTTGCGGGAGTATAAACGCAGTCATGGAGTCCTCCGGGAACAGCGCCGGGCACAGTCCTCCTGGGCAGGGCGCATTGGTTGTTCGACGAATGGGGTTATTGCAGGGGCTGGTTGGCCGCTTCACCGCCCGCCAGAATCGGCATCCAGGCGGCGGCGAACCGGTCGGCGGCCTGGGCGGTGAAATGGTATCCATCGTTGCGGTCGAACCAGGGGACGATAAGGTCGGTATTGGGGCCCGCGTAAATCCTGCGCGCCGGATCGACCACGGCGGTCTGGGCGGCGGTGATGGCCGGGCAGGACTTGTAGCAGCCGGGATTGCGCTTGTCGCGACAAGCGGCCGGGTCCAGGAACAGCGAAGCCCGCGAGACGAAAATATCGGGCTTGGGACCGGCCAGCCGGCGCACCTCGTCGAGGACCGATTCGAGGACGACCTGGTATTCCGACCGCGTCAGGCCCAGGGCGCAGTCGGCCTCACCCTGGTGGAAAAAAATATGGGTCGGTACAAGGCCGTGGGCGCGCATGTCCTCGATGGTTCCGTCAAGCAGGGCATGCAGACTGCCTTTGGAGCCCCAGTTGAGGATGGAGGAGCCGCCCCGGGCGATGTCCACGAAAAGCACCGAGTCGTAGAGACCGCTGGTCACGAGCAGGTCGCCCAGTCTGCTCCAGGCGCTTCCCTTGGAACCCGAGGCCCCGGGGATGGCGTCACGGACCTTGAGGCACTCCCCGCCCTGGTAGGCGTAGACCGCCTGGGTCGCGCCATAGCCGGGGTCGACGGTGTTGGAGGCGTTGGACTGGCCGAAGACCAGGGCGACCATGCCACGCGGTCCTGTCAATTTTCGGCAGTCGAGGCGGGGCGCGTCGGCCGGCGCTTTGTAGACGGCCAGCTCGCCCCGGGCGTCGCCCTGGGCGTTGGTGACGGGCATGCGGTCGCCGTACTTGGCGTAGACCGTCTCCACGGTCGCCTGATCGCCAAAGGCCGGAGCCAGGCCGGCGACGAGCAGCACCACGGCCAGACCGGCGATGCAGGCGCCCCGGCGATCCTTCCTGTGAGTAAACAGATGTTCACCTGACGGGGAAAAAAAATCAAACCCGAACGGCATGGATGAAAAGCTCCCAATTGGCGGTGATCTGGCGCGGCATATCCACGTCCTGGACATCACGCACGCAGATAAGGGCGGGCATGGCGATCAAACCGAGAAAATGCACGAAGAGTTCTTCCGGACGGATATCGCTGCGAATCTGCTTCTGCGCCTGCCCTTGTTTGAAGATTTCAAGAAAGCGCCCGCGCACCAGCTTGTGGTGCCGGAGCTTGAGCTCGCTCAGGCGTGTTTCCTCGAACCAGAGGACATCCGAAAGGAAGATCACCGGCAAGGCGCGGTATTTGATCACCATCTTCATCATGCCCCGGTAGATCAGCTCCAGGACCTCCAGGGGCGTCGTTCCCTGGGCCGCGGCCTGGCGCAGGTTGGCCAGGGCCATTTCGTGGTGCTCTTCGAGCACGGCGGTGAGGATGTCCCCTTTGTTCTTGTAGTGGCGGTACAGGGCGGCGGCGGAGATGCCCACCGCCTCGGCCACCCGCCGGACGGTGACCGCGCCGAGCCCTTGCTCGACCACGATCGTCAGTGCGGCCTCGGCGATCTGTTCCCGCCGCAGGGGTGATTCCATCCGTTCAGCCATGGGGTAAAGGTTAACACCTGTTTACGTCATGTCAAGCGGGATTATTCTTCCTGATCCGGCGCGGTGCGGCGAATCGGCCGGAAAGGCGGTGAAAAAAAAACTCCGCCGCCGGCCTCGAAGCCGACGGCGGAGTGAAGCCGTGCGGGAGCGCTAGAAGGTGTAGAGGAAACCCAGGGAGCCCATCCAGGCGTCCTGGGCCTGATTGGTGAACCGGTGCCCCCATATGCTGGTCTTGAGGCCCTGGGGAGAAGCGAAGCCGGTCTGCATGGTCAGGCTCAATTGTTCGGTGATGGCGTAGCTGCTGTCCAGGTTGACGCCGATGAGCCATTCGCCCTGGGCCAGATTGCGGCCCATGGTGACGTACTGGCCGACGCCGCCGCTGACGAGGACCGCCTTGCGCAGGCCGGCCGGGCTGTTCGTGCCGGCGATGGTGGCCACGGTCAGCCGGTTGGTGAGCTTCTCGACGAAGCTTATGTCGCGCAGGGAAACGGCCAGGCCCCAGGTGCCGGTCGGGTCCACGCCGATGGAGTTGTTGGCGAAGTCCTGGTCGCAGTCGAACAGAAACGAAGTGCCGGGCCCCCATTTCGGGGTGATGACGGGCAGACGCTCGCTGCCGTTACCAAGGCTCGAATCCTCGCCGCTGGCCACCCAGCCGAAGACCCCGGGCAGCATCCAGTCGAAGCCCGAATAGGTGACCCCGGCGTCGAAGAACCAGCCGCGGCGGCGGTTGCGTTCGCGGTCGGCCGGGGCGGCGTCGCCGTAGATGCCGTCGAAATAGAATTTGACGGGATCAAGGGCCTCCACGGTCAGGGCCAGACCGGCCCACCACATGGCGTTCTGGTTGTCCTTGTAGGGATAGCCGGTGGTGGACAGGTAGCTTGCGGCCGAGCGCAGGCCGGCGGCGAAGTGGTCGTCGGGGTCGGAGCCCTTGCCGTAGACGCCGACGAGGCCCCACGGCGTGGCCGAAAAACCGTCCACGGTCACGGGCAGGGCGAGGTGGTAGATGTCGAAGGCGTCGCCGATTTGCGTGGTGGTGTCCTGGTAGGTCCGGTTGGCGGCCAGCAGCCTGCCGTAGGCGGCCTGGACCGAGAAGTTCTCGTTGACGGGGATGTTCACGTGAAGGGCGGCGCTGGCCTGGTCACCGTCGTCGGCGGCCAGCACGATGCTGTCGTAGAAGACCTCGGTATGGGGCACGGCCAGGGGCTGGTAGCCGGCCGTGATCTCGACGCCTGTGCCGGGCCATTTGAACTGGAGGTAGGCCAGGTACGGTTCGATGGCGGCTTCGGGGTTGGCGGCGGTCAGGTAGCCATGGCCCCAGGCCTCGTCGTCGACGCGCATGCCGAAGCGGAATTTGAGGTTTTCGTTGGCCGCGAAATCGGTGCGCAGCCGCAACCGCTGCCAGAAGGTGGTCCGGTCTTCGGTCTGGGTGCCGGTTTCGTCCCAGCCGGTGAAATTGCGATTGGCGAAAAAAACGCCATACACACGGGCGTCGCCGGCCATGCGGACTTCGGTCGCGGCCAGGGCCGCCTGGGCGGTGGCGAGAACAAGCGCCAGGGCGAGAATGAGATGTTTGGGTCGCATGCTGTCTACTCCATAAGCAGGGTACGTTGAGGAACTAAATAGTAACACGAATTATGATTTTTTATGTGTTCTAATCTCTCCTTCCTCCGGTTACAAGGTACGGGCGAGTTGAAAGACGGCCACGGCCGCGCCGAAGGCGAGGGCCGTATTGGCGAATACGGCGAACAGTCCCCACTTCCAGGCGGTTTCCCGGGCCATGACCGTCACGGTGACGAAACAGGGGGCATAGAGGATGGTGAAGGCGATAAGGGCCAGGGCGACGGCCGGCGAGAAGGCCGGATCGGCGGCGAGGCGGGCGGAAAGCGTCCCGGAGGCCCCGGGATCGGCCGTGCCCAGGTCGTAGGCCGTGCCCAGGGTGGAGACCACGATCTCCTTGGCCGCCAGGCCTCCGAAAAGAGCGATGTTGATGCGCCAGTCGAATCCGGCCAGGCGGCTCACCTTTTCCAGGACCAGGCCGAGTCGTCCGGCCAGGGAGGCGCGAAGGGCCTCCTCGGCCTCGAAATTTTCGCTGTCGGCCAGCCGCGCGGCCAAAGCGGCCTGTTCCGCTTTTCCCGCCGGGCCGGCGGGCAGGGCGGCCATCTGTTCCCGGATTGAAGCGCGGCCTTCTTCATAGGTGGCCAGCCGGTCCGCCGTCAGGCCGGGGAAGGTCATGGCGGCCCACATGACCACGGAGATGGCCAGGATGATGGTGCCGGCCTTCTTGACGTACTGCCAGGCCCGCTCGCCGGTGTGGATAGAGAGGCCGCGCAGGGTGGGCAGGCGGTAGGGCGGCAGTTCCATGAGAAAGGGCGTGGCCGGCCCGGGGATGACCGTGGTCCGCCAGAGCTTGGCCACGAGCAGGGCGGCGGCCCAGGAGGCCAGGGTGATGGCGAACATGACCATGCCGGGATGCTCGGGAAAAAAGGCGGCGATCAAGAGGAGATAGACCGGAATTTTCGCGCCGCAGGCCATGAACGGGGCGCTCAGGATGGTGGCCAGCCGCTCCCGGGGGCTGCGCAGGGTCCGGGCGGCCATGACCCCGGGCACGGCGCAGCCTCCGGGGATGCCGCCGGAGATGATAAAGGGCATGACCGAGGCCCCGTGCAGGCCGAAGGCGCGAAAGACCCTGTCGAGCATGTAGGCCATGCGCGCGGTGTAGCCGAGGTCCTCCAGGCAGGAGAGCAGGAAGAACATGACGCAGATGAGCGGCACGAACCCGAGCACGCCGCCGACCCCGGCGATGACGCCGGAGACGACCAGGGACTGCAGCATCCCCGGCGGCAGGATCCCGGCCGCAATCCGGCCAAGGCTGTCGAACCCGCTTTCGAGCCAGGCCATGGGGGCGCTGCTCAGGGCGAAGGTGAGCTGGAACATGCCGAAGAGCACGGCCAGCATGATGACCGGCCCGGCAACGGTGTGGGTGAGCACCCTGTCCAGGGCGTCGGAGAGGGCGATGCGGTCCGGGCCCTCGCCACGGAGCACCACGCCGTGTTGCAAAAGCGAGGCGATAAAGCCGTAGCGGTAGTCCGAAATGACCGCGTCCAGGAGGCTGCCGGCCTGACGCATACGTTTGGCCAGGGCGCTTGCGCCCCGTTCCAGGAAAACGGCTGTCGCGCCGCCGTGCCGCCGGCCGGCGGCCATGACCTCCTCGTCGCCTTCCAGGTACTTGAGCGCCAGCCAGCGGGCCGGAAGGCGGTCGGTCAAAAAACGATCCGCCTCGATGCGGGCCTGCATGGCCAATAGCGTCCGGTCCACCTCGGGGCCGTAGGAGATTTCCAGCGGCCGCCAGCCGCCCTGTCTGGTCAGGGCATAGGCGGCGGCCTCGCGCATGAGGTCGTCCGCGCCCTCGCCGCGCCGGGCCACGGTTTCCACCACCGGCCGATTAAGCAGTTTTGCCAAAAGTCCCGTGTCGATGACCAGGCCGCGTTGCCGGGCCTCGTCCATCATGTTGAGCGCCAACACCACGGGCGCGCCGAGTTCGAGCAGCTGTACCGTGAGGTAGAGCCCACGCGAGAGTGTGCCGGCGTCGAGGACGTCGATGACGCAGTTCGGCTTTTCGCCCACCAGAAAGGCGCGGGCGGCCCGTTCGTCGTCGGCATAGGCCGTCAGCGAATACATGCCCGGCAGATCGACCAGGGTCAGGTCGCGGCCGGCGACGCGCAGCCGGCCTTCGCGTTTCTCCATGGTCACGCCCGGATAATTGCCCACATGCTGGCGCGCGCCGGTCAGGGCATTGAACAGCGTGGTTTTGCCGCAGTTGGGGTTGCCGGCCAGGGCGAAGGTGAGCGGATGGGGCATGGGTGATTCTACCGATTATGGTTATGATTCTTGTTTTCAATGCAAACGCAGTCGTGTTCCCCTTCGAGCGCGCGGTCGTCCGCAAAACCGGCGGCATTGCCCCCGGCCGTCTTGACGGCGTAAAGGGCCGCGTCGCACCGGGCGGTCAGGGAGGGAAGCAGCAGCGGCGCGTCGCGTTTCGGGTCGAGCCGGGCGATGCCGATGCTGGCCGTGGCCCCGTAGGGCGTCGCGGCGGCGAACCGGGCCCGGATACGCTCGGCCACGCGGTGGGCGGCGGCGGCCGGAAGCCTGGTCAGGATAACGGCGAATTCGTCGCCGCCCAGGCGAAACGGCAGGTCGAGGCCCTCGCGGGTGGATTCGCGCAAGGTCGCACCCATGGCGGCCAGGACCGCATCCCCGGCCGGATGTCCGTAGGTGTCGTTGACGGCCTTGAACCGGTCGCAGTCGATCATGAGCAGCCACAGCCCGTAACCGGCGCCGGCCGCCTCCTCGAGCAGGGGCGGAAGGGCCTCGTCGTAGTGGCGGCGGTTGCAGATGCCGGTCAGGGCGTCCGTGCAGGAAAGATCGGCGAAGTGGCGCTCGCGGTGCCGCGCCTCGTCGAGCAACGTCTTAAGCCACGTCTCGCGGGTCTCCACGCCATGGGCCAGCCAGTTGAGGTCGCGCATGAGGCGCAGGATTTCGTGTTCGTCGCTTCCTTCGGGCGGCAGGGCCAGGCGACGGTGGTATTCGCCGCGGCGCAGGGCGGCGCAGAAGGCGTTGAGGGTGGCGATCTCGCCCAGGGCCACGAAGCGGGCGACCAGCCGGGCCAGGGGCAGAACCATCACCAGGGCCACGGCCAGCCACAGGCCGAGCATGCGGCTGACCGTGGCCACGTAGCCTTTTTCCACCAGGAATAGCGCCAGCGCCGGGGGCAGGGCCAGCAGGGCGAGGAGGGCTATGCGCATGCGGGCCCTGACGCCAAGCAGGTTTCCCGGGGAGAGCCTTGGGGCCCGGGGCGGGGCGGATGCTTCCGCCTCGACCCGGGCCTGGGTGGACGCCGTGGCGGTATCGAACGTCATGGCCGCACGCCCGGCCGGTCCGGGGCGCAGAGGTCCGGAAAAAGCGGCCGGTCATTTTCGCGAAGGCTCAGGCACAGCCGGTGCACGGTAGCCTGGGCGGCCATGAAGGCCGCCACCACGTCGGGATCGAACTGGGTTCCCTGGCAGCGCAGGATTTCCGCCCGGGCCGCCTCGAACGTCATGGCCGGGCGGTAGGGCCGGCTTTGCAGCATGGCCGACAGGCTGTCGGCCACGGCGATGATGCGCGCGCCGATGGGGATGTCCTGGCCGGCAAGGCCCAGCGGATAGCCGCCGCCGTCGAAACGTTCATGGTGGGCGGCCACCATCTCCACCACGCCGAGTCCGGACAGGCAGGACAGTGGGGCCAGAATCTCGGCCCCGATGGCGGGATGGGCGCGCATACGGTCCCACTCGGCCCCGGTCAGGCGGCCGGGCTTGCACAGCACCGCGTCCGGCACGCCGATCTTGCCGATGTCGTGCAGATGGCCGGCCACATGGACGATGTCTGCCTCGGGCGAGGACAGGCCCAGGCTTCGGGCCAGGACCCTGGCCACTTCGGCCACTTCCTCGGAGTGGGTCAGGGTGTGCGGGTCCTTGGCGTCGATGGCCCGGCCAAGGGAAGCGGCCAGTTCGTGGACGGCGGCCATGACCGTTCCCCGCCCGGCTGCGGATTTTGGCGACTGGAGGTCGGGCTGGGCGGGATCGTCGAAAAAGGGCGGCTTGAACATCGGGTGTTGCGCGGTACGTCTTTGTTGCGGTTGCATAATGTCCCGGATGGGTTGGGAATTATCTTATTATCCATGATAATGGTTGTCAATATCAAAAAATGGAAAAAAGCTTTAGGAAGGGGAGGGCGCGAGAGGGGAGAACCCTTTTCAAAGGGTTTCCCCTCTCGCATCTCTTTCCCTCATATATAAAAAACCGCCGCCGGGCGGACCCGACGGCGGCTGGGAGGGGGGCAGGCAATGATTGACTAGTAGGCTTCGTCGTAATCCAGGTCTTCCTGGTTCACGGGGTGACGGAACAGGTGCATGGCCCAGACCTGGTAGATGATGACGATGGGCACGAAGACCAGGGCCACGCCGAGCATGATGGAAAGCGTCAGCGGCGTGGACGAGGAGTTTTCGATGGTAAGCGACCAGGCCGGGTTGAGGCTTGAGGGCAGCAGGGCCGGGAAGATGCCGAACACGCCGAAAAGCGCCGCCCCGCCGATCAAAAGCGCCGAGCTGACCCAGGCGGCCAGCGGACGTCCCTGGCGACGGTACTTGCAGGTCAAGAGCAGCCCGGCCACCGGCACGAGGAGCAGGATGAAAAGCGCCGGATGGACGAGGTAGTTGCTGAAAAGCTGGGTCATGAACCAGGACATGACGAGGAACAGCACCACCAGCACGGCCACCACCGGCCAGAGCTTGCCGGCGGTTTTGAGCGCGCGCTCGCGGATTTCGCCTTCGGACTTCTGGGCCAGCCACAGCGCGCCGTGGTGGGCGAAGAGGAAGACGAACAGCAGTCCGCCGGCCAGGCCGTAGGGGTTGAGCAGGGTGAAGAGATTGCCCTGCAGAATGCCTTCCTGGTTGATGGGGATGCCCATGAAGATGTTGGCAAAGGCCACGCCGAGGAGCAGGGCCGGCAGGAAGCTGCCCAGGAAGTTGCAGACGTCCCACAGCTTGCGCCAGCCGGCGCTGTCGACCTTGGAGCGGAATTCCAGGGTGACGCCGCGCAGGATCAGCGAGAACAGCAGCAGCATCAGCGGCGTGTACAGGCTGGAAAACATGATGGCGTAGGTTTTCGGGAAAGCGGCGAAGGTCACGCCGCCGGCCGTGATGAGCCAGACTTCGTTGCCGTCCCAGAAGGGACCCATGGCGTTATACATGATACGGGTTTCCGTATCGCTTTTGGAAAAAAAGGGACGGATGATGCCGATGCCGAAATCATAGCCGTCCAGGACGAAATAGACCGCCCAGAGCACTCCCCAAAGGATGAACCAGATTGTTCCGAGATCCATGGCCATTCTCCTTGCTGTCAAACCGGCCGGGCCGGGTTCGGGCTTTCTTGCGTCTTACGGTTCCCGTGTCGCCACTGTGCCTTAGGCCGGTTGCTTGCGGGCGTACTTGGCCAGAAGGAAGATGTCGATGGCCGCAAGCAGGATGTAGACCACGAAGAAGGCGGCCAGGCTGATGGCGACCTGGGAGGTGGCCAGGGGAGAAACGGCGTCCTTGGTGCGCATGATGCCGTAAACGATCCAGGGTTGCCGGCCGACCTCGGCCACGGCCCAACCGGCCTGCAGGGCGAGGTAGGGGACGGGGATGCACCAGACGAAGAGCTTGAGCAGCTTGGTCGAACTTTCAACCGGCTGATGGCGGGCGATAAAGGCCAGGATGCCCACGATGATCATCAGCGTGCCGAGCCCCACCATGAGGCGGAAGGCGGAGAAGGTCAGGGTGACGGGAGGACGGTCCTGCTTGGGGAAGTCCTTGAGGCCCTTGACCACGGCCGAGGGGTTGTTGAAGGCCATGATGCTTAAGATGCTCGGGATCTTGCCGAACTGGATGCTGTTGCCCTCGTTTTCGGGATCGGGAACCTGGACGAGGTACATGGGGGCGTTGGGCTGGGTTTCCCAGTGGGATTCCATGGCCGCGAGCTTGGCCGGCTGGACCTCGGCCACGATGTTGCCCTGCCGGTGGCCGACCAGGGCAACGACCAGGGCGAAGATCAGGGCGAAGGCCGCGCCTATGCGAAAGGACTTGGTGAAAAAGTCGATGTTCTGCTTGCGCAGCAGATGCCAGGACGAGATGCCCACCACGAAAAATCCGGCCAGAGCCCAGGAGCCGGTGATGGTGTGGAAAAATTCGTTCCAGGCGTACCCGTTGGTGATGACGTCGGTGAAGCTCGCCAGTTCGGCCCGGCCGTTCTGGATCACGTAGCCGACGGGGTGCTGCATGAAGCCGTTGGCCAGGATGATCCACAGGGCCGAGAGGTTGGCGGCGAAAGCCACGATCCAGATGCAGGTGGCGTGAAATTTGGGCGAAAGCTTTTTCCAGCCGAAGACCCAGACCGCGACGAAGGTGGATTCCAGAAAGAAGGCGGCCGTGGCTTCGATGGCCAGGAGCGAACCGAAGATATCGCCGACGAATGTCGAGTAGCGCGACCAGTTGGTGCCGAATTGAAATTCCAGCGTGAGGCCCGTGACCACGCCCAGGGCAAAGTTGATCAGAAAAAGCTTGCCCCAGAATTTGGCCATCTTTTTGTACGTCTCGTCGCCCGTGCGCACGTACTTCGTTTCCATGACCGCCACGATGAACGAAAGTCCGAGCGTGAGCGGTACGAAGATGAAGTGGATGAATGTGGCAAAGGCGAACTGCAACCGGGAAAGCAATAACACGTCCATGATCGGTCTCCTTTTCCTCCGTCTGATCGAAAAATCCCTTGTTGCATCCTCCCCGGCGGCCGCGCCAGGTTGTCCCGGGCCTTATTGCGAGCCCTCAAAGGCCCTGGCCCGTACCTAACACCCCGTCAGGGAAAATGCACCAGCCCCACGACGATTTTTTACCCGCCTGCGTCTATTGGCGACGGCCGCATAGGCCGTTTGGCGCATGCCTGCTCCTCCTCCCGGGCCAGCGCGGCCAGGGTCGTGCCGGCCAGCGTTTCGCGCAGTTGCCGGCGAGCCGTTTCCCACACCCGATGCACCGAGCAGATGGTCTGCCGGGCGCAGGTGTCGGGACGGTGGATGCAGTCGTTTAAAAAGATTTCCCCGTCGATGGCTTCGACCACGGACAGTAGCGACACCGCCTCCGGGGCCTTGACCATCTCGTAGCCGCCCTGGGCGCCCTGGCGGATGGCGATGATGCCGGCCCGGGCCAGGTTTTGGGCGACCTTGCTCAGGAACTGGGCCGGAATGTCCATGGCTTCGGCGATTTCCTTGCGGGATATGATTGCCCGGTCCTGGTGCATGGCCAGGTACAGGACGCATCGGATGGCATATTCGCCGGCTCGGGTCAGGCGCATGGACGACCTCAATATGGATTAATAGGACTTGATTGATCCTATATATGGGCTGGCTGGGGCTGTCAACGCATTTCCCGTCGCAACGTACGGTTTTTTAAGGTCTTGAGGCGGCGGCGACCAGCTCCGGGGCGTGGCGGTCGAGGAGACGCCGGGCGATGCTTGTGCGCGGGGCCAGACCCGGCGGCGGGGAGGCGGGCGAAAACCATTGCGCGGTCTCCAGTTCCGTCTTGTCCACCACGAGTTCGCCGCCGGCGTACTCGGCCACGAACCCGGCCATGATCTGGCTGGGGAAGGGCCAGTTCTGGCTGCCCACATAGCGCAGGTCGCGGATGGTCAGCCCCGTTTCCTCCAGGACTTCGCGCACCACGCATTCCTCCAAGGATTCGGCGAATTCCACGAACCCGGCCACCATGCCGTACTGGTCGGCCGGCCAGTCGGGCTTGCGCACGAGCAGCACCTCGTCGCCACGCCGGATGAGCACGATCACGGCCGGGTGGATGCGCGGATAATATTCCCGGGCGCAGACCGTGCAGCGCGCGCCGAAACTGCCGGTGATCTCCGTGGGAGCGCCGCCGCAGGCCGGGCAGATGCGGCTGCGGTCGCGCCAGTGAAGCACCTGCCGGGCCAGGCCGGACAAGGTGAGCTGGGCTTCGGTGAGGGCCTCCCCGCGATAACCGGCCGCTACCGGGACGAAGGGCTCGGGAATGGCGGCCTCGGGCGCGAGCCTTACCGCGTGAAGGGGCCTCCCCTGCCAGGTGCCGACATACACCGGGGAGACGGCGTAGGGCCCAGGGAGCGGCTCCAGGCCGAAGGGGAGCTCCAGCGCGCCGGAAGCCGGCTGCATGACCATCTCGTTGCCCCGAAGCGCCAGCCAATAGCCGGGGGTTCCCGGGACGTCGCGGTCCGGGGTGCCGAAGATGAAGTCGTTTTTGATGGCGTCGCGATTATAGGCGAGATGGGTCATTTCCGGATAGGGCATGGCGGCCTCGGCGGGTTGAAGTGCGGCGGGCTTGACGCCCGTCCGTGCAGAATACGCCGAGAGGCCCCTTTTGACCAGGAAGGGGGAATGGGATTTCCGAGGGAGGGGGCTTTTTGAAAAAAGCCCCCTCCCCCGGACCCCCTCCCGCAAAAACTTTTTATGGGGTATTGGGCGGGTTCGAGTGCGCCTGCGGCAATCACTCCATGCATGGAATGCACAAGGCCGATGAACGAACAAATGACACGGACGCGAGAGCGGGGAGGAAAATGTGATGCGTGATTGCCGTGCCGACGCCGAAGCTATTTTCCGGGCCGGACTTGCCCGGGTGGACCCGCTTGCCATGATGGAACGCGTGCTGTCGCTCAATGGCGACATCCTGCGCGTGCACACCGAAACCGAGTGCCACGAATACGACCTCTCCTGCTTCAGGAATATCTACGTGTTGGGCGCGGGCAAGGCCTCGGCCCGCATGGCGCTGGGCCTCGAAAAGCTGCTCGGGGAGCGCATCGCCGGCGGGGTGGTGGCGGTCAAGGAAGGCTACCTGGAGAAGCTTTCCCGCATTCGCCTCATGGAGGCGGCCCATCCGGTGCCGGACGCCCGGGGCGTGGCCGCGGCCGCCGAGATTTTGGCCATGGCCCAGGCGGCCGGTCCGGACGATCTGGTCATCGTGCCGGTGTCCGGCGGCGGTTCGGCCATCCTGGCCGCGCCCCTGGCCCTGCCCGCCCGGCGTCTGACGCTTGCCGACAAGCAGGAGACCACCAGAGTGCTTCTCTCCTGCGGCGCGACCATCCAGGAGATCAACTGCGTGCGCAAGAAGCTGTCGGCGGTCAAGGGCGGACGGCTGGCGGCGGCCATCGCCCCGGCGGCCTGTCTGGGGCTGCTGCTTTCCGACGTGGTGGGCGACGACCTGGACGTCATCGCCAGCGGCCCCACTGTGCCCGATCCCACCACCGCGGCCGATGCCCTGGCCGTGCTCGACCGCTACGACGTGGCCGGCAAAATCGCGCCCGAGGCCCTGGCCGTGCTGCTCGACGTCGCCGCCGGGCGCGCCCCGGAAACGCCCAAGCCCGGCGACCCGGCTTTCTCGCGCACCCGCACCGTGCTGGTGGGCACCAATTTTCAGGCGCTTCTCGCCTCCCGGGACAAGGCCCGGGAGCTTGGCTACGACACTGTGGTGCTGACCTCGCACCTGACCGGCGAGGCCCGGGAGATGGCCCATCTTTTTTGCGGCATGGCCAAGGACATCGCCGAGTACGGCGTGCCGCTTTCGCGTCCGGCCTGCGTCATCGCCGGGGGCGAGACCACCGTGACGCTTCGCGGCACCGGCAAGGGCGGACGCAACCAGGAAATGGCCCTGGCCTTTCTGGCGGGGCTGGCCCGGGACGCCAAAAACGCCGAGGAGGCCGTCTTTCTGGCCGCTTCCACGGACGGTTCCGACGGCCCGACCGACGCCACCGGGGCGTTCGCTTCGCTTGATATCCTGCGCGAGGGCCAGCGGCTCGGGCTGGACGCGGCCCGGTATCTGGCCGAAAACGATGCCTACCACTATTTCGAGGCCGTAGGCGCGCTGCTGGTCACCGGCCCCACCAACACCAACGTCTGCGACATCAAGGTGTTGCTTACGCCATGAAGAAGAACCGGGGGAAACTTTTCTGAAGAAAAGTTTCCCCCGGACCCCCTTCCAAAGACTTTCAATAGAATTAGTCTGTTACAGTAAAAATTATCCCCTTTAAAAATTTAGGAAAGGGAGAGCGCGAGAGGGGAGAACCCTTTTTAAAGGGTTTCCCCTCTCGCATTCTCTTCCTTTATCCTCAAATTTTTATCGCAGGACTTTCTTGACGACGGCCACGAGCTGGTCCGGGGTGAAGGGCTTGACGATCCAGCCCGTGGCCCCGGCCGATTTGCCCTCGGCCTTCTTGCCGGCCTGGGATTCGGTGGTCAGCATGACGATGGGAATGAACTTGTAGGCGGCTTGGGCGCGAATGCCCTTGATCAGGCCGATGCCGTCGAGGTTTGGCATATTGAGGTCCGTGATGACCATGTCCACGGTCCCGGAAAGCTTGGCCAGGCCGTCCTTGCCGTCGCAGGCCTCAATGACGTCGTATCCTTCTTTCTTGAGCGTGAAGGCCACCATCTGACGCACGCTCGCTGAATCGTCCACGGTCATGATCCGTTTAGCCATCATGTTCCCCATCGGCGAAAAAGGGTTGGAGCAGGGGCGTGTTGTCGAAGCCGGAAACCCTGGCCGCCAGCTTGGCTGCCTCGGCCACCGGACCGCGCCGGGCGAACGTGCGGCCGTCGCGGTCGAGGGTCAGGGCTGTCGCCAGCAGCAACTGCAGAAAGCTTATGTCGGCATCCTCGACGCCCGATATGTCCAGGGCCAGCGGCCGTCCTTCGCCAACGGCCTGAAGCAGGGCCTGGCGCAGGGCGGCGGCGTGTTCCACTGTGCATTTGCCGGCAATGCCGAGCACAAGGTTGTTGCCGTCTTCGGTACGGGTCAGTTCCATAACTACCGCTCCTTGCCTGGCCCTTTCTACTGGGCCAGTGTACGGGAGGCTTTGACCGCGTGCAAGCGGGAGTCTTCCTGTTCGCGCACGAAACGGACGAGCTGGGGCACGTCGAGGATCAGCGAAATGCTGCCGTCGCCGTTTATGGTCGTGCCTGAAATCCATTTGAGATGACGGTAACAGTCGTCGAGGCTCTTGATGACGGCCTGCTGCCGGCCCACCACCTTGTCCACGCAAAAACCGACCATATCCCCTTCCACTTCGGTGATGACCACCCGCTCATAGCCGGGCTGGGTTCCGGGCACGGCGAAAAGCTTGCGCAGGCTCACCACCGGTATCAGTTCGCCCATCCGGTCCATGTTTTCCACGGTGCGCACCTCGCTTGCGGGAAAGCGCTCCTGGAAGCCGCGCAGGGTGACCAGCGGCACGATGAAGGAATCCTTGCCCACCACCACGGAGAAACCGTCGATGATGGCCAGCGTCAGCGGCAGCTTGATGGTCACCGTGGTGCCCTGGCCAAGGACGCTGTCCACCTCCACCGAGCCGCGCAGTGCCTCGATGTTGCGTTTGACCACGTCCATGCCCACGCCGCGTCCCGAGATGTCCGACACCTTCTCGGCGGTGGAAAAGCCCGGGGCGAAGATGAGTTCGAAGATGGCCTTTTCGGGCAGGTCCATGTCCGGGGCGATGAGCCCCTTTTCCACGGCCTTGTTGCGGATCACCAGGGGGTCGATACCCTTGCCGTCGTCGCTTATGGCGATGACCACGTTGCCGCCGGAATGGCTGGCCGACAGGGTGATGTGGCCTTTTTCCGGCTTGCCGGCGGCCTGCCTTTCGGCCGGTGTCTCCACGCCGTGGTCCAGGCTGTTGCGCAACAGGTGCACCAGCGGATCCTTGATGCGGTCGATGACGGTCTTGTCGAGCTCGGTGTCGCCACCCAGGGCTTCGAATTCCACGACCTTGCCGAGGGAGGCCGAAAGGTCGCGCAAAAGCCGGGTGAACTGGCTGAACACCGTGCCGATGGGCAGCATGCGAAGCCCGAGCGCCACGTCGCGCATGGCGTCGGTCAGGCGTTCGAGGTCCTCGTCCACGGCGGCGGCGGCGTCGAGGTTCCGGGCCTGGACGGCCTGGCGCAGACGGGACTGGAGGATGACCAGCTCGCCGGCCATGCTGACCACGCTGTCCAGCCGGGCCGCGTCCACACGCAGCGTGGTGCTTCCCTTCGCGGCGGCCTGACGCTTGCTGCCGCCTTCCGCGCCGCCGAGCTGGGCTCTTTTGGCTTCGGATTTGGCCTTGGCCTCGCTGATGGTTGCCAGCTTGTCGGCCAGGGCCCGGCCCAGGGCGTCGAGCACCGCGTCGGTCGGGGCGGCGTCGAGGCCGGTGAGGGCGTGGAGCAGTTCGCCCAGGTCGTCGCCGCGCAGGTTGCCCTGATGGATGCGCTCGATGGTGATATCGGAGTCGTCCTCGACGAAGATGAACACGTCGCGCAGGCTGTTCGGGGTGCAGGGCGTACGTACGAGCATGTCGAACACGCCGTAGACTTCTTCCGGGTCGAAATCCGAGGCGTCCAGCTCCGGCATGGGGCCGTGGCGCAGGGTGCGCACGAGGCCCACGGCGTCGAGGTCGACCAACAAACGGGCCGGATCGTTGCCGGAATGCAGGATGCGCGGGCTCGGGCAAAAGCGCACCCAGTAGATGCCGGGCGGTCCCGCCTGGGGCTCGCAGGCATAGCAGGCGTTTTCCTCGGTATCGCAGGTGAGGCCCGACGGGGACGGCGCAGCCGTGACGGCCGTCGGCGGATGCGCCGCATCCGTGCCCTTGTGGGGCAGGAAGGCGGCAAAGGACGCGAGCAGCGCATCCGAGGCGGCGAGCAGTTCCGGCCCCGGCGGGACCGGGGCTTCCAGCAGGGCCAGGATGTGATCCCTGGCCGCAAGCGTCAGCGTCAGCAGTTCGCTGGTGACCGGCAGATCCCCCGCGCGCACCCGGTCGAGCACCGTCTCCACGTCGTGGGTGAAGCGGGAGATCTCCTCGAAGCCGAACATGGCCCCGCCGCCCTTGATGGTGTGCATGGCGCGGAAACAGGCGTCCACGCGTTCCATGTCGTCGGGGTTTTTTTCCAGATCGAGCAGCCCGCGTTCCAGTTCGCCGAGCAGTTCCCTGGTTTCTTCCACATAAAGGCCGATGGACGGATCAATCTCGCTCATCGTTGCACACCCCGTCTTCCCGGTGGCGGGCGGCAATAGCGCCCGGGCCGGGGTTAGAAGCGTTCGAACTGGTCATCGTCGCTGTCCATGTCCAGGGAAATGGCCGACTCGGTCCGGGACTTGGCGGACGGGCCCTTGGCCAGGGCCGGCCGGGCGGCGGGCTTGCCCTTGTCGGGACGGGGCTTGGCGGCGGGCTTGGCGGCGGGCCTGGCCACGCGGGCGCCGGCCTCGAGCTGGAAGAAGGCGACGCTCGCCTGCAGCTGTTCGGCCTGGGCCGAGAGTTCCTCGGAGGTGGAGGCCAGCTCTTCGGAAGCGGAGGCGTTTTGCTGGATGACCTGGTCGAGCTGTTGGAGCGCCTTGTTGACCTGCCCCGATCCGGTGGACTGTTCCTGGCTGGCGGCGTTGATCTCCTGGACCAGATCGGCCGTGCGCTGGATGTCCGGCACGAGCTTGGCGAGCAGGTCTCCGGCCCGTTCGGCCACGCTGGTGGTGGAGCTGGAGAGCTTGGTGATCTCCGAGGCCGCCGACTGGCTGCGTTCGGCCAGCTTTCTGACTTCGGACGCCACCACGGCGAATCCCCGGCCGTGTTCGCCGGCCCGGGCCGCTTCCACGGCGGCGTTTAAGGCAAGCAGGTCGGTTTGCCGGGCGATTTCCTCGATGATGGAGATCTTGCCGGCGATTTCCTTCATGGCGGCCACGGCCTGGGTCACGGCCTGTCCGGATTCGCGGGCGTCGTTCGCCGCCTTGACGGCGATGGCCTCGGTCTGGCTGGCGTTGTCGGCGTTCTGGCTGATGCTCGAGGCCATTTGCTCCATGGCCGAGGACGATTCCTCGACGGCCGAAGCCTGCTCGGTGGCGCCCTGGGACAGGGATTCGGCCGAAGCGCTCATCTCCTCGCTGCCCGAGGCCACGTTTTCCGCTCCGGACTGGACCTCGCCCACCACGTCGCGCAGCCGGTCGATCATCTCGGACATGCTTATCAGCATCACGTCCTTGTCCGACCGGGCCGTGACGGAAACGGTCAGGTCGCCCTGGGCCAGCCGGCTGGCCACGTCGGCCGTGGTCCGCTCGGCCTCGATCATGCGCTCCATGGCCATAAGCAGGGTGCCGATCTCGTCGCGTCCCTCGATGGTCACGTCCACGTCCAGGTCGCCGTGGGAGACGGATTCGGCGGCGGTGATGGCCTTTTTGACGCCGCGCAGGATGCCCTTGGTGATGAGCACGGCAAACAGGAGGCCGAGGATGATGGCCGTGACCGCGGCGGCGATATTGACGCTGTTGGCCGTGCGCGATTCGGCGCGCATGCTTTCCTGCTGGATGTTGACGGCGTCCAGGGCGACCTTGGCGGCCTGATCGGCGGCGGCGGCCATGTCCTTGATCACTACGACCCGGGTCTCGGCGGCGGCCAGGAAGCCTTCCATGCGGGACTTGTAGGTTTCGGCCCGGGTGACGATGTCCATCATCATGGCGCGTTCTTCCGGCGTGGCCAGAAGTGTTTCGGCGTTCTTGCCCGTCGCGATGAGCTTTTCCAGAATGCTCCGGGCGTTGTCCATGCGCGTCGTATCGCCCTTCCACAGGTAATAGAGGACCTCGATGCGCGAACGCAGGAACTGCTGGATGAGGCCGCTTACGCGGTGCTGCACCGTGGCCGCCTTGGCCACGGCCTCGACCCCGGAGGCGGAGGACTTGGTTAGGGCCTCGGCCAGATGTCGGTCCAGGGCTTCCCCGGCTTTTTGCAGGGCGCCGGCCGCGTCGACCAGGGCCTTGAGCGTTTCCGCGTTGGTCTTTTCGCTTTCCAGATAACGGCCGAGTCCGGCCTCATAGGCGGCGGCGTCTTTGCTGATCGTGTCCATGCGTTCCCGGTTGCGGGGATCGCTTAACGTATGCTTGAGGGCTTGGGCCTTTTCCCTGGCTTGGGCGAGATTTTTGCGAAAGGATTCCAGGCGGCCCTGATCCTTGCTGTTCATGAAGTACAGCATGTCCATACGGGCGCTGGTGATGGCGTCGCTGATGAAGTTGACGGACTCCATCTTGGCGGAGCGCGACAGCAACATATCGAGGCTTACATAGCCAACCCCGGCGATAAGGACTGTAAATACAATGAGCAGGCCGAAGCCGAGTCCCAGCTTGAAGGCGAGGCTGCGATTCTTGAACATGGTGGACTCCGGAGTTACGAGGTTGAACCGTCTCGCCGCAGGGCAACGCCATGATCCGCCTGAAAGCACTCCTCACTTGTTTCTTCGGCCAATTTGGCAATCTTCATTAGGGATTGGAGATTATTTCGTCGTTTTCTCCCGCGGGCGGGGCCGTCTCGCCCAGCATGTGGGACAGGTCGAGGATTTCCTCGGTGGAAAAAACCTTGTCCACGTCGAGGATCAGGATGAAGCGGTCCCCGTGCCTGCCGATGCCCCGGATGAAATCGGCGCGCACGGTGGCGCCCATGCGCGGCGGCGGGTCGATGCGGTCCGTCTCGAGCTCCAGGACTTCCTTGACCGAATCGGCCAGGGCCCCCATGACCGAAACCGTGTCCTCGCGCCGTATTTCCACGATCACGATGCGGGTATTGAGTGTTTGTTCCACCTGGCCGAGGCCGAATTTCATCTTGAGGTCGACCACGGGCACGGCGCTTCCCCGTACGTTGACCACCCCGCGCATGAACTCCGGTGTCTGGGGAATGCGGGTGATGTCCGTGTAATCGAGAATCTCACGGACGGAAAAAATATCGATGGCGAAAATTTCATTCCCGAGCGTCATGGTAAGAAAGCGCTGGCTGTCGGACTGGACGTCGGTTGCCATAGTGATTCTCCTTGCTGCCCGTTCGGGCTGTCATGGTCGCCAACAGTATGCTTTCTCATTTATAGAACACAATATGTTATGGATACTATAAATAATTTTCAGTAAAGACAATACCTAGTTCAAAAATGGCCGTCCGCGCCCTTCACGGGGCGCTGGCGCCGCCATGCCGTCGCGGCCGGACGGTGCCTGCCGGATCGCCCGGCCGCGCTGCACGGCGCAGAGGGCTTGCAATAGAAGGCGTGTTGGGCTCTTTCGGGAACTGCCGGTCTGCGGCGTCGCATATGGCGGTCGTGTTTCGGGGGAACTTTAGGCTCCACATTTTACGGATTATTGTCTAAAATAAAGCAAATAAGTGAGGATGCCATGCCACCAAAACGCACGGCCACGGCGGCTGTCGGGAAAAGTCTGGAAGCGCGGCGCGATGCTGCCCGTGATGTGGCGATCAAGGAACTGCGGGCCCTGCGCAACGATATGGCGACGTTGGAGGCCATTTTGGCCGGACGCCGCAAGCGGGGTGATTTTTCGCTGTTCGACGTGGCCCACGGCGCGTTCGAGATTTTTCGCAGCGCCGCCGCCGCCTTCGATGCCGAGGACCTGCTGGAATCGCTGGCCGAAGAGCTCGATAGTGTGAAGGCGTTGGAATTTCTTGATAAACATGGCGCGACCGAACTCGTCAAACCGGCTGGCTGGCATTGGATTTCCCCGCGCGGGGAGATGCATTTCCTTGGCAAGTCCGGCGAGTCCGTCAAGGCCGCCGAGAAGCTTGCCGCCTTGGCGCGCGGGGGAAAACGGGGCAAGCGCGCGGCCAAGACGGAGGAAGACGCCGTGGCGGCTGATGCCGCAACTCCGTCATCCGACACGCCGGACGAGGCATGATGCCCGCCGGCGCAATGCCCCCGGCCGGCCGGGGGGGCGCTTTCCGCGCGGCGGCGCTTGTGCTGGCCCTGGTCCTGGCCTGGGGTGTTGCCGGCTGCTCCGATGGCGCGCCGTCCGATGACGCGTCCTCGGTGCGGGGCAAGACCCCGGTTGTGCGCCCGGAGGACGTGCACACGCGCGGCGGCGGCGCCTCCGTCCTGGCCCCGGACTATCGCCAGGAAATGACCGCCGACATGGACGCCGCCGCCCGGAGACAGCCCCTTCGCGCTGGAAGCGTGCCGGCCATGGCCCCCCCGGGCCAAGGCGCGCCCGCCAGTCCTCCCGCCGGTCCCGCCGGTCCGGCCGTTAAACCCGCCGGGAACGCGGTCGCCACGGGGCCGGGGGTGGTTTCCAACGGATTTCCGCTTCCGGGCTGCCGGCAACTCGTGCTGGTCGTCGCGTCACGCATGGGCGCGACAACAGGCATGTTGCGCCGCTTTGTCCGTCAGGGGCCTGATGCGCCGTGGCGCGAGGCGGGGCAGGGCGTTTCCTGCCTGCTTGGGCGTGGCGGACTGGGCTATGGTCGGGGATTGGTGCCCATGCCGGCCGGGCCGGAGAAAAAGCAGGGGGACGGCAGGACGCCGGCCGGATTCTTTTCCCTGCCCGAGGCTTTCGGCTATGCCGACGCCCAGACGGCCCAGGCGGCCGGCGTGCGGTTGCCCTACACCATGGTGACGGACCGGGTGGCCTGCGTGGCCGATCCCGCCGTGCCCCAGTTCGGACGCGTGGTCGGGCCCGAGGAGCGCCCGGAGGGCGGCTTTGCCCGGCAGGAACGCATGGTGCGCGCCGACAAGGCCAACATCTGGGGTGTGGTCATCGGCCACAACCGGGATGCTCCCGTGGCCGGGGCCGGCAGTTGCGTCTTCGTCAACGTGCGCCCGGCCGGCGGTGCGCCGACCGGCGGCAGCATCGGCTGTCCCGAGGCCGACGCCGCGACGCTTGCCGCCTGGCTCGACCCGGCCGCCAAGCCGGTTTTGGCCGTGCTGCCGCAGCCGCTCTACCAAAAGCACCGCGCCGCCTGGGGACTGCCCTGAGGCCCCGTAGGGATGCCCCAGCGGCCTAGCCGATTTTGACGGCTTGCAGCATGGGCCGGGGGAGTTCCACGGCGGCGCGCATGGCGTAGCCGAGCATCGGGCCCGCCGACCTCGGTTACGGCATGGGCTGGCGCTTGCGGCGCAGCCCCGTCTCCAGGCCGAAAAAGGCCAGTTCCAGCCAGTCCAGGCCGAAAATCAGCGAGGCCTCCTCGTCGGCCAGGACCCGCGCCTTGCGTTCCTCGTCGATCTCCACCAGCCGGAAGAGGTCCAGCCGGGTGATGAAGGCCTGGAAGGCGTCGGGCTCGTACTGGGCCAGCCAGACCATCTGCCCCTGTTTGTAGGTTAGGGCCGCGCCCTTGCCCCGGGCCAGGGCCATAAGCCGCATGTAACGGTCGTTGAGGTCGTTGTAGCGGGCCAGGTCCTGATCGGCCAGCCAGGCCGGCGCGTCCCAGGTGGAGGCCTCCTCGAAGCCCCGGCAGTGCGGCTCGCGCACCACGAAAAACTGCTCCACCACCTGCCCCTCTTCGTCGAGCTTGGTCGCCCGGCCCAGGGGATAGGTGCGGCAGGCCCCGGGGCGGTCGGGATAGACCTTGCAGCCTTCCGGCGTGACGAAGGGGCAGCGTTTCCGGGGCTCGTCGCGCATCTTGAGCTGGAGCATGGGAAAGCCGGTGTCCGGCGCGGTGAAACGCGTGGCGAAGTGGTTGATGAAGTCCGCGGCCGAAATCCCGAGCGCCCGGCGCAGGCGCAGGGCGTCGTAGGGCGTGAGCATAAGCCGCAGGTCCGAACAGCAGGCGTTGAAGCAGGGCACGTTCGGATGGCAGGCGAACCGGAAGGACTCCCCGGGCGCGAGTTCGGGCAAGGATTTGAGGAACGCTTCGGTGGCGTCGGCCTCGTTTTCGGCCAGGGCGTCGTTTAGGTCTTTCATGGGGGAGCCTCCTTGTTGGACGGGCTTTCTACGTCCACCAAAGCCTGTTTGCAACCGCCGCGCCGGCCCGGCGCGGCCGGGACTTCGCCTTGACAGGCCATGAAAAAACAGGAAGTTTGCGGCAATCGGTCATGCGCCGCCATTCCGCCGTCGTTCTTGACGGCCTGGCATACCCGCGGCGGGGCCGTTGCGTCCCGGAGATCCGCCCGGCGGCGCGGCATTCGACGTGCGGGGACAGGATGCAGTCGGGCTTTTCCTTGCGACTCCACAACCGCCTGTTGGAACTTGACCGTATCGGGGATGCGGTCGAGGCCTTTGGCGAGGCCCATGCCCTGTCTGCCAAGCTGCGCTATCAGATCCGGCTGGTCCTCGACGAACTTCTCACCAATATCATCAGTTACGGATACGCCGACGATACGGAACACAGCATAACCGTCGGCATGGGCCTTGATGGCTCGCGTCTGCGGTTCGTCCTGGAAGACGACGCCCGTCCCTTCGATCCCTTGACGGCCGGCACCCCGGACACCACCGCCGAGGCGGATCGGCGGCCCATCGGGGGGCTCGGCATTCATTTGGTGCGTACGATCATGGACAGGGTCGCCTATGAGCGGGTGGGCGGCAAAAATCGGTTGATTCTCGAAAAAGACGTCAATTGACGGAAAAGGGGGGCGCTATGCAGCTTGTGGAACGGGAAAACGGAGGGGTGACGGTGCTCGAGCTTGGCGGCAGGCTCGACAGCAACACGTCCAAGGTGCTCGAGGACAAGATCATGGAGATTCTCGGCCAGGGCAAGACCAAGGTGCTCATGGACTTCAAGGGCGTGGATTACATCAATTCCACCGGCTTGCGCGTACTGCTTCTGGCCTTGCAGCAGCTCAAGAAGATTCAGGGACAGTTGGTTTTGGCCACCATCAAGGATTATATGAAGGAAGTCTTCGAGATTTCCGGCTATACCGAGATCTTTCCTATTTATCCCACCCAGGAGGAGGCCCTGACCCATTTCGCGTAAAGGCGGCGCGCGGGGCCCGGGAGAGGAGTCGTCATGCACGTGAGATCGTTGTGTTTGCGCCATCTGCTTTTGGCCGTCGGCCTGACGTTCGCGGCCTGCTTTCCGGCCCGGCCGGGCTATGGCGCGGATGCGCCCCTGGAACTGGTCGGCCTGCGGCTGGGCGAAACCCTGGCCGAGGCGGGCAAGGCGGTCGTGCGCCCGGAGATCGAAAGGTCCTTCCACAAACCCTACCTCGGGCTTGCGGCGGTGGCCCCGGTGGCGGGGTATCGCAGCGGCTACGTGGATTACGGGCTTTGCGCCAAGCCGGATCGCATCGTGCGCATCAAGATGAACTACGCCGACGATTCGCTGGCGTTCTTCCAGCGCCTCATGGAAGCGCTTCAGGTGCGCTACGGCGAACCCCGGGAATGGCGCGGCAACGCCTTCGGCACCCTGCGGACCTGGAAATGGAGCCTGCGGGCGGCCGATGGCCAGCCGGTAAGCCTCATCCTCATGCATTACGAGGGGGAGGACGGGGCGTTTACCGAGGGCAATTCCATCCGACTCGCCGCCACCGGCTTGGTGCACGACGAGGAAGTGTGCTATAACGCGAAAAACAAGAAATCCGGCGCGTTCGAGGCGGCCAGGGCCGAGGCGGCCAAAAACGAAAAGCTTGGCCTCGACTGGTTTTTGCCCCGCTGAACTGGATGACTTGAAGGACCGACCGTTGCGCGCATCGCTTCTCGAATCGCGGTTTCTGGCCCGCCGGACCGAACTGGCCGGCCTGCTCGGACGTCTGGTCGCGCTCGTGGCCCGGTGCGGCCGGGACGACCTGGCCGAGACGGCCCGGGAACTGGCCGCCCATGTGACCGAGCCGTTTTTGTTCGTGGTGGTGGGGGAGGTCAAGACCGGCAAGAGCAGCCTCATCAACGCCCTGCTCGGCGCCACGGTTACGGAAGTGGCCCCGGACCCCTGCACGGACCGTATCCGCATCATCACCCGGGGCGAGCATCCGTCCGAAACCGCCGACGGGCCGCTTGTCACCCGCGTCACCCTGGACAACCCCATCCTCGACGGCCTGGCTATCGTGGACACGCCTGGGGTGGACAGCATCATCGACCGCCACCAGGAAATCACCGAGCAGTTCATTCCCCGGGCCGATCTGGTCCTGTTCGTCTTTTCGGCGCTCAACCCCTATTCCCGCTCGGCCTGGGAATTCTACGACCTGGCCGCCGATACCTGGCGGCGCAACGTGGCTTTCGCCCTGACCCAGGCCGACCTGGCCAGCCCGGAGCAGATCAAGGTCAACACGGCCCGGCTGCACGATCTGGCCCGGGACAGGGGCATGAGCGATCCGACCGTTTTTCTGGTTTCGGCCGTCACGAGCGAGACCGATCCCGAGGCCGGGGGCATCGCGGCCCTGCGGCGGCTCGTCCGGGATCTGACGGCCTCGGGCGGGCACTTCGCGGCCAAACTCGAGGCCACGCGGCGCTCGGCCGAACGGTTGAGCGCCCAACTCGGCCGCTCCCTGGACACGGTCGGAGCGGAGCTTGCCGCCGACGCGGCCGAGGCCGACCGCATGCGCAAGCGCCTGCAAACCGCCAGGCTCGCCGCCGACCGCGAGGCCGAGGTGCTGCGGGTGCGGGTGGAGGGCGCCTACACGCGCCTTGCCGCCCGGTTCGAGACGGCTTTTGCCGAGGAGCTGACCTTTGGCGGCATGATCGGCCGGGCCGTGACCAGCCTGTGGCGGCGCGGCGGCAAGGCCGCTTCCCCGGCGGCGCGCTTGGCCGAGCTCGGCGAGGCCTTTGCCAAGGACCTGGAACACGAGGTGGACGCCATCGCCCGGCAGGGGGCGCAGCATATTTTCGAAAGCGTGAGCAATACGGCTCGCGGCCTGCTCGACGAGCTGGCCCGGCGGCGCGCCTCCGGCGAAGGCCAGCCGGCCGATGCCCTGACCGCCCAGCGCGACCGGGTGTTGGCCGAAGTGGCCGAACGGGTGGAGGCGCTTTTGGCCGACGGCGGCCCCATGGCCGGCCTGGACCCCAAAAGCGTGACCGGCATGGACCCCAAGGCGGCGCTCGGCGGAACGTTGGTGGTTTTGGGAACGATTTTCGCCGTGGCCGTCAAAAGCGCTGTGGTGGACGTGACCGGCGGGGTGATCGCGGCCGGTGGCGCGCTTTTGGCCGGCAGCGCTCTTTTCTGGCAACGGCCCCGGGTGTTGCGGGAAATGCGACGCCGTCTGGCCGCCGGAGGCGAGAAGCTGCGCCTGGAACTCGACGAGCGTCTGGCCGCCCGGGTGGATCGGATTTTTCGGGAGCTGGACGAACGGTTCGCGCCCTTTTTCGCGGACATCGACGACCGGCGCCAGCGGCTGGCCGACCTTTCCGGGCAACTGGCCGCGCTACGGGAGGCCCTGGCGGCCTTCGATCCTTCCTGACCGCATCGAGGCGCGGGCATCATGGCCGGCCAACCGCCGTTTCTTTTCCTGCACATCCCCCGCACCGCCGGGACCACGCTCAACCGCCTGCTGGAGCGCAATTTCCCGCCCGGCTCCGTGCTGTCGCTCTACACGCGGGACGATTTCGCCCAAAACGCGGTCATCGACCAATCGCGCCTGGACGGCATCCGGCTGATCCAGGGCCATGTGCTTTTGACCGACTACGACGCCTTCACCTTCTACGACACGCCGGTTCGGGCCGTGACCTTTCTGCGCGAGCCCGTCTCGCGGGTGATCTCGGAGTACCATTTCCTGCGGACCTGGCCCGGACAGCATCTCTATGAGTTGCTCAACCGGGAAAACATGTCCCTGGCCGAATACGTCACCAGCAGCCACAAGCTCCTTCGCTACAAGGGCGGCAACTTCATGACCCGGGTGCTTTCCGGCCTGGACCCGGACAGTCGGCCCGAAGAAGCGCTTTCCCGCGCCCAGGCCAACCTGCGCGACCGGTTTCTCGCCTTCGGCCTGACCGGGGATTTCGACGCCAGCCTGCTGCTCCTCGCCGACGTCATGGGCCTTTCCGACCTGCTCTACGAGCGCCAGAACAGCCTGCGCCGGCCTGAAGCCGCCCGGGCCACGGACGAGGAGCGCGCGCTTGTCGCTTCGCGAAACGTCCTCGACGCCGCGCTGTACCGTTTCGCCGAGACGCTTTTCGCCGAGCGCGTCGCGGCAGGCGGCAAGGCGTTCACTGCCCGCCTCGCCCGGCACAAGCTCCTGGTCGCGAAGTTTCAAAACGTCTGCCGTCTGCTCGACTCCCAGGCCGGCGCGCCCGGCGGGGCGATCGAAAATCCAAAGAAGTGAAGTAGTGAAGGGAAGAGGGGGGTGATGCCTCCGGCGGCCAGGGGGAAACTTTTTGAAAAAAGTTTCCCCCTGGACCCCCTTCAAAAACTTTCACAAGGGAAGTGACGTTGAAGAGGGCGGGCAACCCAACCC